>DASQLJ010000163.1:0-15979 GCA_035630095.1 Longimicrobium sp. | reverse complement strand
CCGGTGACCACCGCGCTGCAGCGGGCGTTCTTCGGCCTGTTCACCGGCGAGACGGAGGACCGCCACGGCTGGCTGGAGCCGCTCGCCGACCCGCGACCCGCCGCCGCCGCCGCCGAGCCGGCGCTCGCCCTTACCGCACTGGAGGAATGATGGATACCATCGTGCACCGGCTGTTCGACGCCATCGACACGCGAAGCTGGGAGCGGCTCCCCGAGCTGTTCGCCGACGAGGTCGTGTACGAGCGCCCCGGCTACGAGCCGTTCCGCGGGCTGGGCCGCCTGGACCACTTCTACCGCGAGGAGCGGGTGATCGCCAGCGGCCGGCACCACTTGGACGGCGTGGTGGTGGGCGACACCCAGGCGGCGTGCTGGGGACGCTTCGTGGGCGTGCACCGCGACGGCTCCGCGATCGACGAGGGGTTCGCCGACACCTACGAGCTCGAGGGCGGCCGCATCCGCCACCGCAAGTCGTTCTTCTTCCGCCCGGCGGTCTGAACCCGGTCCGCCGCCCGCGTCCACCCGCGCGCGCAGCGAAAACCGCGTAATTCGCGCTTCCGCGCGGAAGGCGGAATGTCGCGGCGCCTCAAAGGGGCGGGGCATGCGCGACGTGCGCCGACGGCGGTTTTCTCCAGCGGCCCCGCGCCTCCGCGTGATGCGCGGGCGGGACGCGCGTGGTCAGTCATCCTGCGTCAAGGCGTGTAGAGAGCGGAATCCGCGCGGCGGAGGGGAGCCCGTGAAGGACGCCTTTCATCGAGGCGAAACGACGGCGCGATTTGTCGCGCGAGGTTGACAGCCCCACCTCGTTCGCGTAAAATCCGCCACCGCCAGATGATGTCGCAAGGGGATAGGGCGCGGAATACGCGCCTCGCGCAAGGGCTCCGCGAGCACCCTCTTTCCGCGCGGATCGTCGGCGTTTTCCGTTGATCGGCCAGGGGCGGATTCAGCATCGGCGAACCTCCGCCGCCGCCTCCTGGAGCCGGAAGCCGGGTGCCTCCGGACACGTCCCCGAATCGTCCACGCGGTGGACACGGGGCGCCTCCGGACGGCAGCTCGCCCGGATCTGCAAGCGAGCAGGAACCTGAGCAAAGCGCGACGGGCTCGCCATCCGGGAGGCGAGCCCGGGGCGATTTCGTCCCTGCGGGCCGAGACCGCGCGACGGGTGCACACCCGGCGCTGGCGGGCTCGCGGAACACGACTGGTTTCGCGCGGACTCGCGAGGACACGGCGCCGCGCGCGGCATCGTAAACTGACGTTTCCCGGCGGAGCGACCGCCGCGCATCGACGGCCCGGCGCCCCGAGCGAGCACGCGCCGCCACCCTGAAGCTGGAGAACCGTACGTGAGCGTCGACACGAACGAGGATACCCGGACCTACGTCGTCCTGGTGAACCACGAGGAGCAGTACTCGATCTGGCTGGCGGACAAGGAGATCCCGCTGGGCTGGTCGGCGGTGGGCACGCCCGGCTCCCGCGAGGAGTGCCTGGCGTACGTGAAGGAGGTGTGGACCGACATGCGGCCCCTCAGCCTGCGAACGGCCGCGGGCGTGGAAGGCTGAGCATGAAGGGCGATTCGGGCATCTCGTTCCACCACGCCGGGGCGTTCTGGGCGGGCGTCGGCTGCGTGACGGCCGGGGTGCTGGCCCACCTGCCGGAGTTCGTGGCCGCGCGCGGGATGCACTTCCACATGGCCGGCATGCCGATGTCGCCGCTCATGCTGGGGGGGATGCTGCTGATCGTGGCGGGGCTGGCGCTCACCGCCTTCGGGCTGATCCCCTTCGCCGACCTGAAGCGGCCGGCCGGCGCGGTGCGCGCGCCCATGCACTTCCGCACCATGGACGACGCGCCGCTGACCGGCGCGCACTGGGGGCTGCTGTTCGTGCTGGGGATCGCGCTGATCGTGGACGTGATGAAGCCCGCGACGCTCGGCTTCGCCGTCCCCGGGATGCGCGCGGAGTACGGGATCAGCATCGGCCAGGTCGCGCTCTTCCCGATGGTCGCGCTCCTGGGCACCACCATCGGCTCGCTGGTGTGGGGGATCCTGGCCGACCGCATCGGGCGGCGCGCGGCGATCCTGCTGGCCTCGATCCTCTTCATGGCCACCTCGATCTGCGGCTTCATGCCCTCGTTCGAGTGGAACCTGGTCATGTGCTTCATGATGGGGACCTCGGCGGGCGGGATGCTGCCGATCGTGTACGCGCTGATGACCGAGTCGATGCCGGCCAGGAAGCGCGGCTGGCTGGTGGTGCTGCACGGCGGGCTGGGCACCGTGGCCGGCTACCTGGCCGCCGCCGGCCTGGCCGCCCTGCTCGAGCCCTACTTCGGCTGGCGCGTGCTCTGGTTCGCGGGGCTCCCCACCGGCTTCCTGCTGCTGGTGCTGAACCGCTGGATCCCCGAGTCGCCGCGCTTCCTGCTGGAGCACGGGCGGGTGGACGAGGCCGCGCACGTGCTGAAGCGCTACGGGGTGGTGCTCGACCGCCGCCCCCCCGAGCAGCTCGCCGCCGACGGCGACCCCGAGGCGGTTCCCGTGCACGCGGCCGCGCCGCTCGCGCACGTGGGCGGGTCGCGGCTGCTCTCGCTGTTCCGTCCGCCGCACCGGCTGCGCACGATGTCGGTGGGGATGTATGCCTTCGGCTGGAGCCTGGTGAACTGGGGGTTCATCACCTTCACCCCCACTATCCTGCGCGACCGCGGCCTCGACGCCGGCGCTTCCAGCCGGATGCTCTTCTGGTCGGCGCTGATCGCCGTGCCGGCCACGGTGCTGGTGGCGTACCTGTACGGCTACTGGAGCAGCCGCAAGACGATGTCGCTGTTCGCGGCGCTGACGGGGCTCACGCTCCTGCTGTTCGCCCTTGTCGACCCCGGCGCCCGCGGCGGGGGAACCGCGCTGCTGATGCCGCTGATGGTGGCGCTGCTGGTGGGCAGCGGGGGGATCATCTCCATGCTGTCGCCGTACACCGCCGAGGTGTACCCCACGCGCCTGCGCGGCACCGGGAGCGGCTTCGCCGCCGGGTGCAGCAAGGCCGGGGGGATCCTGGCGCCGCCGCTGGTGGTGCTGGTCCTCGCGCGCTGGCCGGGGTTCGGCATGATCGGGGTGATCGCCGCGGTGCCGGTGTTCCTCTCCATGCTCCTGCTGGCCGTGAGCGGCGTGGAGACGCGCGACCGGCCGCTGGAGGAGATGAGCCACCCCGACCGGCCCGCGCCCGCGAAGCGCGCCGCCTGACGCGGGCACCGTGGCCGGGCCCCGGGGACGGGTGCCGGCCGCGCGAACGCCGCCACCGGGGTCCCGGAGCGGCGGGCCGACGCCCATCGGCCCGAAGACGAAGTGGCAGGACCAAACAGCGGGCTCCCACGCCGATCGCGGCACGGGCCCTTTACCCACGACCAGCCGGATGACCGACCCGTGGCCAACGACACGATGACCCTCGCGCACCCGCGCTGCGACCAGTTTCTCGACGGGGTGGACGCCGCCCGCGCCTACGTGGTCGCGCACGACACCTTCCCGATCTTCACCGACCCGTCGTTCGTGAGCGCCGCCGAGGCGGGCTTCATGCGCCCGGACGACTGGATCGTGGGGGTGCGCTGGGGCGGGACGGTGCGGTGCTACCCGGCGCACATGCTCGACAACGTGCACGTGGTGAACGACACCATCGAGGGGCAGTGGCTCGCGGTGATGCACTGCGAGATCTGCTGCTCCAACGCCGTGTTCCTGGCCGAGATGGACGGCGCGCGGGTGACCTTCGGCACCGGCGGCCTGTTCGGCGGCACGCTCTCGCTGTTCGACGAGCGGACCAAGAGCCTGTGGAGCCACGGGATGGGGGTGGCCTTCGACGGCCCGCTCACGGGGCGCGGCCTGGTCCGCGCCGAGAGCTTCCAGGGGAGCTGGGCCGAGTGGGTGGCGCTGTACCCCGAGACCGAGGTGATGGTGTGGCCCGTGCCCCCGTCGCACCCCGACGCGCGCCACGGCCACGGCACCGACGCCTGGTTCGCCCAGCCGGGGATCGAGGCGCTGGTGCTGAAGACCATGTCCGTGACCTGCGACGACCGCCTCCCCGAGCACGACATGGTGGTGAGCATCTTCACCCCCGACGGCCACGCGGCGCTGCCGCTGCGCGAGCTGGCGCGCGCCGGCGGGGTGCTGCCGTCGACCGTGGGCGGGCACCCGCTGGTGACCCTCTCGGCCGGCGCCGACAGCGCGCTCTCGGGCACCTTCCACCCCTTCCTCGACGACGACCCCGCGACCGGCGTGGCGCTGGCCCCGGCCGGGGGGCGCTTCGTGGACGGGGGGAGCGGGTCGGAGTTCCGCGTGGACGGGGTGGCGGTTTCGGGCCCGCTGGCGGGGCGCCGGCTGCGGCCCGTGCCCACCATGACCAACAAGTGGCACAGCCTGATCTGCTTCATCCCCGGCGTGGACGTGGTGCGCGCGCCCGAGCCGGTGCCGGTGGACGCGGGCGAGCTCGCGCCGGTGCTGGGCGCGCTGCGCGATGACGGCTTCGCGGTGGAGGCCACGCGGCGGATGTACGCGCTGGAGCTTCCGCACGAGGCGCGCTGCGGCGTGGAGCTGTCGCTGAACGGCGACCCCTTCCGCCTCTTCCTCTTCTCGGACGAGAGCACCGCGGCCGACCAGCTGCTGTGGACCACGCACGCGCTGCGGGCGGGCGTCCTGGTGCTGGCATCGAACCCGCCGCTCTGGGCCGACTGGACCAACACCCGGCGCATCCGGAGCGACGCGGTGGCCTGGTCGCCGCTGGTGGACGAGCCGGCGCTGCGTGACGCGCTCGAGCGCGCGGCCGCCCCGTTCCCGGGCGGGCGGGCGCTGCCGGCGGCCACCCTGGGCGAGCTGGTGGACGGGCTGCGCGCGCGCGGCGTGCAGGTCCACGTGCGCCGCGCCTCGTACCGCGAGACGCTCCCGGTGGGCGCGCGCTCGGGGATGATGGCGCACGTCGAGGGCGATCCCTTCCTGGTGCTCCGCTTCGACACCCCCGAGGCCGCGGCGGCGGGGGCGCCGCTCCCGGAGCACAGCGTGGTCGCCGGGCACTTCGTGCTGCAGTCCGACCCCGCCAACATCTACGGCAACCTGGAGCGCGGCACGCACCGCCGTCCCGACGACGTGGTCTCGTGGTCGGAGCTGCTGCGGTCGGAGACGTTCCGGGGGCAGGTGATGGACGCCGCGCTCGCGCCCGCGGGGGCGGCATGAGCCCGGCGAGCGCGACGGCGGCCGGCGGCCGCAAGCGGATCGCCGTGATCGGCGGCGGGCCGGCGGGGCTGACGACGGTCAAGGAGCTGGCGGAGAAGGGGTTCGAGGTCACCGCCTTCGACCGGAACCCGGGGCTGGGCGGCGTGTTCACCACGGCCTACGCCGGGCTGCAGCTCACCTCCAGCAGCCTGATCACCGCCTTCGGCGCGTTCGTGCGCGACCGCGACCTGGAGCGCCCGACCCTCTGGCAGTGCGGCGAGTACCTGGAGTACATGGAGGAGTTCGCCCGCCACTTCGGCTTGCACCGCCACTACCGCTTCTCCACCACCGTGAAGTCGGTCCGCCGCGCGCCCGGGGGCGGGTGGCGGGTGCGCTCCGCCGCCGCGGGGGAGGACGGCGCGGCGGCGGTGGAGACCGAGGAGGCGTTCGACCACGTGGTGATCTGCGCCGGCTCCAACGTGAAGCCGGTCTACCCCGAGTGGGCCAGGCCCGAGAACTTCGACGGGCAGATCCTGCACTCCGGCCAGGTGCACGACGGGAGCGCCTTCGCCGGGAAGCGGGTGCTGATCGTGGGGATGGGCGAGAGCGGCTCCGACATGGCGCTGATGGCGGCGCGCGCCGGCGAGGCGTGCGCCATCTCCACGCGCAACGGCCCGGGGTACGTGATCCCCCGCCTCTACCGCGGGCTCCCCACCGACATGGACACCAACCGCTGCTACCACGGGCTCCCCCGCTCGGTGGTGAACAAGCCGGTGGTGCGCTTCAAGGTGAAGATCGAGGACGCGCTGCTCCTCCCCGACGCCGACCGCAAGGTGCTGCGCAAGGTGGGGGAGATCAACCGGGTGCGCGGCGTGGCGCCGTTCAACCGCTTCGGCACCAAGAGCACCGCGTTCGTGGAGGCGATGATCTACCACGGCGCCACCTACCACCCCGGCGTGGCCGAGCTGCGCCGCGACGGCGTGGTGTTCGCCGACGGGACCGAGTTCCCCTGCGACACCATCGTCTGCTGCACCGGCTTCGCGCCCGAGTTCGCCTTCCTGAACGAGCACGCGCCGGAGCTGGCCCGGCGCGGCTGCGACGCCCGCTCCCTCTACAAGCGCATGTTCATCCCCGAGGTGGGAACCGGCATCGCCTGGATGGGGCTGGTGCGCCCCGCGGTGGGCGGCGTGCCGGCGTGCGCCGAGATGCAGGCCCGTTACCTCGCCCTGGTGCTGAGCGGCGAGAAGGCGCTCCCCTCGCACGCCGAGATGCACGCCGACATCCAGATGCACGCGGAGCTCGACCACCGGCAGTTCGGCCACGACGCCGACCGGCTGCGCACCATGGCCGACCTCTTCCGCTACATGGAGTCGATGGCGCACGAGATCGGCTGCCGGCCGCCGCTGCGGCGGCTGTTCCTGCGCGACCCGCTCACCGCGCTGAAGGTGGCGTTCGGCCCCCTCTCCGCCGCGCAGTACCGGCTGACCGGGCCCGGCGCCGAGCCCGTGCGGGCGCGCTCCGTCCTCCGCCGGCTCCCGACCATGCCGTGGCCGGTGCTCGCCTACGAGCTGATGCTGATGACCGGCTGCTGGGCGGCCGGGCTCACCCGCGAGCCCTGGCGGAAGTGGCAGAGGCGGCCGGCCGCGGCACCCGTCCCCGCCGCCGCGGCCGTTCCCGCCGCGTCCGTTCCCGCCGCGGCCCCGGTCCCGGCGCCGGTGACCGTCTCGACCGTGGCACCCGTGGCGGCCGTCGCCGGCAAGCGCGGGTAAGGGAGGGCGGCCGGGAGATGGCGAGCGGTGCGGCATCCGGCGGTGCGTGCGCGGCGTCGTGGTCGGTGACGCTCCGCCGCCGCCCGGTCGCGCCGGCGCGTAAGCGTAAATAGCGTCATCAGGCGCGAACAGGTGCCGGAATCCAGCCCCGGCTGGGGATGTGCCGTGGAGAGTGTGATGGTTCAATGACTTAACGCGGGCGGCGGGCGCCGTGTCCGCCGCGCATCGTCACGGATGCACTTGCCGTAAACAGACATTTAGTGTAGATATCAAATCCACCCGCGTTTCTCGTGCCACGGGTGGTAGCACGCTCCCGCAGTCCGCCGGGGGGAGCGTGCGGCGAAAGCTCGCCGGCGGCAGTTTCCCTTCAGCCCGTGGTCCAGATGTCTCCGATCGCAGCAGTAGCAGCAGCACCGGCGGACGCCGCGCCCTACCGGGCGCCCGGGCTGGTCGGGCGGCTCAACACCGACTGGCACCGCGGCGCAATGTGGACGTTCGCGGCGATCGTGCTGGCGCACTGGGCGGAGCACCTCTTCCAGGCGTACCAGATCTGGGCGATGGGGATGCAGCGGCCGCACGCGATGGGCGCGCTGGGGATGATCTGGCCCTGGCTGGTGCACTCGGAGTGGCTGCACTACGGGTACGCCGTGGTGATGCTGGCGGGGCTCTTCCTGCTGCGGCCGGGGATGACGGGGCGGGCGCGCACCTGGTGGACCGTGGCGCTGGCGCTCCAGTTCTGGCACCACATCGAGCACGCGCTGCTCCTGGCGCAGGCGCTCACCGGCTGGCGCCTCCCCGGGCACCCCCAGCTCACCAGCCTGATCCAGCTCGTCGTCCCCCGCGTGGAGCTGCACCTGTTCTACAACGGGATCGTCTTCGTGCCGATGGTGATCGGGATGCTCTACCATCTCTTCCCCTCGCGGGACGAGGCTGCGGGAACACGCTGTGGCTGTGCGTTGCACGCCACCCGTGCTTCCTGAGACAGCCCTCGACTCCTTCTCCCGCGGCAACGCCGGAATCGGACAGCGGGCGGAATCGCCCTGAGCTCGTCGAGAACGGGCCGCGCACCGCGGCCCCCCGTCGACCGCTGGAATTCGCGGCCCCCCTCCACGCGCAGGCGTGCGTCATGGGGGCCGCGTTCTTCGTTTCCTACGCTCCCTTCGGTGCGCTCGAGATGCGGCGGATCGCCGGGCTGATCGCGGGGCGCGGGCCGGTGACGCCGCGCCCCCCGCCGCGCGTGGGGGCCGAGGGCGGCGGCCGCCGGACGCGTGGCCACGAGGCCGCGCGCACGCGCGTGGACACCACTGGCCCGGACACGGTCGGCCCATGACATCCATCCAGACGATCGTCGACCGTCAGGAGATCCTGCGGCTGGCCCGTGCCGCGAAGCTCGAGCGCAGGTCGTCGGAGCTGCCGCCGATCGTGGCCGCCGGGCCGGGGGAGCGCCGCGTGCTCTCCTTCGCCCAGCAGCGGCTCTGGTTCCTGGAGCAGCTCGGCGGCAGCGGCGCCACCTACCACATGCGCCGCCGCCTGCGGCTGCGGGGCGGGCTGGACCGCGCGGCGCTGGCCGGCGCGCTGGCGCGGATCGTCGCCCGCCACGAGGCGCTGCGCACCTCCTTCCCCATGGTGGACGGCGAGCCGGAGCAGCACGTGGCGCCGGTGGAGACGGGCTTCGTCCTCGCCGACCACGACCTGGGCGCGGACGCATTCCCCGAGGCCGCGCTCAGGCGGCTGATGACGGAGGAGGGCGACGCGCCCTTCGACCTGGCGCGGGGGCCGCTGCTTCGCGCCCGGCTGGTGCGGATGGCCGACGACGACCACGTGCTGCTGGTGACGGTGCACCATATCGTCTCGGACGGGTGGTCGATGGGGATCCTCGACCGCGAGCTGAGCGCGCTCTACGCCGCCTTCCGGATGGACGAGGCCGATCCGCTCCCCGCGCTGGCGGTGCAGTACGCCGACTACGCGGCGTGGCAGCGGCGCTGGGTTTCGGGGGAAGTGTTGCGGCGGCAGGCGGCGTACTGGACGGAGACGCTCTCCGGCGCCCCCGAGCTCCTCGCGCTGCCGGCGGACCGGCCCCGGCCGATGCGGCAGGACCTGGCCGGGAGCGCCGCGGGGCTGGAGCTGGGCGACGCGCTCTCCGCCGCGCTGCGGGCGCTGAGCCGCCGCAACGAGACCACGCTGTTCATGACGCTGCTGGCCGGCTGGGCGATCGTGCTCGGCCGGCTCTCCGGGCAGGACGACGTGGTGATCGGCACGCCCATGGCCAACCGCGGCCGCGCCGAGGTCGAGGGGCTCGTGGGCTTCTTCGTCAACACGCTGGCGTTGCGGCTCGATCTCTCCGGCTCGCCCACGGTGGCGGAGCTGCTGCGGCGGGTGAAGGCGCGGGCGCTGGGGGCGCAGCAGCACCAGGACATCCCCTTCGAGCAGGTGGTGGAGCTGGTGCAGCCGGCGCGCAGCATGGCGCACAGTCCCCTCTTCCAGGCGATGTTCACCTGGCAGCAGCACGGGCCCACCGAGGGGCTGGCGCTCCCGGGGCTCACGCAGGGCACGCTCCCCTCCGAGCCCAATCCCCCGGCGCGCTTCGACCTGTCGATGTGGATGGGCGAGTCGAAGGGCCGGATCATCGGCGGGGTGACGTACGCGACCGCGCTGTACGACCGCGAGACGATGGAGCGGCACCTGGGATACCTGCGGCGCGTGCTGGAGGCGATGGCCGCCGACGAGCACCAGGGAGTGGACCGCCTCGACCTCCTCTCCGCCGCCGAGCGCGGGCAGGTGGTTGCGGAGTGGAACCGCACGTCGGCCGAGTATCCCGACGCGTGCGTCCACGAGCTGTTCGAGGCGCAGGCGGCGCGGACGCCGGACGCGGTCGCCGTCGTCTTCGAGGGCGAGTCGTCGACCTACGCGGAGATGGATGGCCGCGCCAACCAGCTCGCGCACCACCTCCGCGGGCTGGGCGTGGGGCCGGGCGGGCGGGTGGCGCTGGGGCTGGAGCGCGGGGTGGAGATGGTGGTCGCCCTCCTCGCGGTGCTGAAGACGGGCGCCGCGTACGTGCCGCTGGACCCCGCCTACCCGGAAGACCGGCTGCGCTACATGCTGGAGGACAGCGCGCCGGCGGTGCTGCTCACGCACCAGGCGCTGTCGGGACGATTCGGGGAGATGGGGATTCCCATCCTCGCGCTCGACCGCGACGCGGGCGCCTGGGCCGGGATGCCGCGCACGAGCCCGGGGCGGGGCGGGGTCACGCCGGAGCACCCGGCGTACGTCATCTACACCTCGGGCTCCACGGGGCGGCCCAAGGGGGTGATCAACCTCCACCGCGGCGTGGTCAACCTGCTCTGGTCGATGCGGGAGACCGTGCGGGTGGAGCCGGCGGACCGGATGCTCGCCGTGACGACGCTGGCCTTCGACATCGCCGTTCTCGAGCTTTTCCTCCCGCTCTTTTCAGGCGCGCGGGTGGAGATTGTTTCGCGACAAACCAGTGCGGACCCGGCGCTGCTGCAGGCCGTGATCGCCGCGGGCGGGGCCACGCTGATGCAGGCCACGCCGGCCACCTGGCGCCTGCTGGTGGAGGGCGGCTGGCCCGGCGCGCCCGGGCTGCGCGCCCTCTGCGGCGGCGAGGCGCTGCCGATGGAGCTGGCGGTGCGCCTCCGCGAGCGCGTGGGCGCGCTGTGGAACGTGTACGGGCCCACGGAGACCACCATCTGGTCGTGCGTGGCGCCGGTGGAGCCGGTGACAGGAGACCGCGGCGCGGTGCCGATCGGCGCGCCGGTCGCCAACACGCGGGCCTACGTCGTGGACGCGCGCGGCGAGCCGGTGCCCGTCGGCGTCGCCGGCGAGCTGTGGATCGGCGGGGCCGGGGTGGCGGCCGGGTACCTGAACCGCCCGGACGCGACGGCGGAGCGCTTCGTCGCCGACGCCTTCTCGGCGGAACCCGGCGCGCGGCTGTACCGCACGGGCGACCTGGCCCGGTGGCGCGCGGACGGGACGCTGGAGTTCCTGGGGCGCACCGACTTCCAGGTGAAGGTGCGCGGCTTCCGCATCGAGCTGGGCGAGATCGAGGCGCGCCTCGCCGAGCACGCCGGCGTGCGCCAGGCCGTCGTCGCCGCCCGCGAGGACGTGCCGGGCGACACGCGGCTGGTCGGCTACTACGTGGGGGACGAGGCGGTGGACGCGCGGGAGCTGCGCGCGCACCTGGCCGAGCGGCTGCCGGAGCACATGCTCCCCGCGGCGTTCGTGCGCCTGGAGGCGATGCCGCTCACCCCCAACGGCAAGGTCGACCGCAAGGCGCTCCCCGCGCCCGAGGGCGGCGCGTTCGCCACCCGCGGCTACGAGGCGCCGCTGGGGGAGATGGAAGTGGCGCTCGCGGGGATCTGGGCCGAGCTGCTCGGCGTGGACCGGGTCGGCCGCTGGGACAACTACTTCGAGCTGGGCGGCCACTCGCTGCGCGCCGTGCAGCTCGTCTCGCGCGTGCGGCAGGTGCTGGGGGTGGACGCGGCGCTGGGCGAGGTGTTCGACCGCCCGGTGCTGGCCGACCTGGCCCGCGTGCTGGAGCGCGCCGTCCGCGCGGAGCTGCCGCCGATCGAGCGCGTGGACCGGGGCGCGCCGCTGGCGCTCTCGTTCGCGCAGCAGCGCCTCTGGTTCATGGAGCGCTTCGGCGGGCTGGGCAGCACCTACCACATCCCCAGCCGGCTGCGGCTGCACGGCCGCCTCGACCGCACGGCGCTGCTCGGCGCGCTGGGGCGGATCGTGGCGCGCCACGAGGCGCTGCGCACCGTCTTCCACCTGGTGGACGGCGAGCCGGTGCAGCACGTGGTGCCGGCGGAGGAGAGCCGCTTCTCGCTGGTGGAGCACGACCTGGCCGGCCGCGCCGAGCCGGAGGCCGCGCTCCGCCGGCTGATGGCGCGGGAGGCGGCGGCGCCGTTCGACCTGGAGCGCGGGCCGCTCGTGCGCGGCCGCCTGGTGCGCGTGGCGGAGGACGACCACGTGCTGCTGGTGACCATGCACCACGTCGTCTCCGACGGGTGGAGCATGGGCGTGTTCATCCGCGAGCTGGCCGCGCTCTACCGTGCCTTCCTGCGCGGCGACCCCGATCCGCTCCCCGCGCTGGCGATCCAGTACGCGGACTACGCGGCGTGGCAGCGCCGCTGGGTTTCGGGCGACGTCCTCCAGCAGCAGGCGGAGTACTGGACCGCGACCCTCTCCGGCGCGCCCGAGCTGCTGGCGCTCCCGGCCGACCATCCCCGCCCCGCGCAGCAGGACTTCGCCGGCGCGACCGTGGAGGTGGCGCTGGACGAGGCGCTGACGGCGGGGTTGAAGGCGCTCGGCCGCCGCAACGCGGCCACGCTGTTCATGACGGTGCTGGCGGGGTGGGCGGCGGTGCTGAGCCGCCTGTCGGGGCAGGCGGACGTGGTGATCGGCACGCCTTCGGCCAACCGCGGCCGGGCGGAGATCGAGGGGCTGATCGGCTTCTTCATCAACACCCTGCCGGTGCGCGTCGGCCTCGCGGGCTCGCCCACCGTCGCCGGGCTGCTGGGGCGGGTGAAGGCGGCGGCGCTCGGGGCGCAGCAGCACCAGGACATCCCCTTCGAGCAGGTGGTGGAGCTCGTCCAGCCCGCGCGCAGCCTGGCGCACACGCCGCTCTTCCAGGCGATGTTCGCGTGGCAGGCCGCGGACGCGGGCGCCGTGGAGCTGCCGGGGCTCACGCTGGGCGCCGTCGACGGCGATTCGCTGGGCGTGGCGAAGTTCGACCTGTCGCTGTCGCTGGCGGAAAGGGACGGGCGCATCGTGGGCGCCCTGGCGTACGCGACCGCGCTGTTCGAGCGCGAGACCGTGGAGCGCCACCTCGGCTACCTGCGCCGCGTGCTGGGAGAGATGGCCTCCGGCGAGCACCAGCCGATCGACCGGCTGGCGCTGCTTTCGGATTTCGAGCGCCTGCAGGTGGTGGAGGGATGGAACGATACGGACGTCGCGTACCCGGTGGAATCGTCCATCCACGCGCTGTTCGAGGCGCAGGTGGAGCGCAGACCCGACGCGGTCGCCGTCGTCGCCGAGGGTGACGCGCTGACGTACGCCGAGCTGAACGCGCACGCCAACCAGCTCGCGCACCACCTGCGGACGCTCGGCGCGGGGCCGGACGCGCGGGTGGCGCTCTGCATGGAGCGCGGGGTGGAGATGATGGTGGGGCTGCTCGGCGTCCTCAAGGCCGGCGCGGCCTACGTCCCGCTCGACCCATCGTACCCGGAGGACCGGCTTCGCCACATGCTGGCCGACAGCGCGCCGATGGCGCTGCTGACGCAGGATGCGCTCGCGGAGCGCTTCGCGGACGCCGGCATCCCCGTCCTCGCGCTGGACGGTCCGGCGGAGGCGTGGAAGGAGCTGCCGTCGACCAATCCCGCGAGCGGCGGGCTGACGCCGGATCACCTCGCCTACGTCATCTACACCTCGGGTTCGACGGGGCGGCCGAAGGGGGTGATGAGCCATCACCGCGGCGCCGTGAATCGCCTCGCGTGGATGCAGGAGGCGTATCGGCTGGATGCGGACGAGGCGGTGCTGCAGAAGACCTCGTTCAGCTTCGACGTCTCCGTCTGGGAGTTCTTCTGGCCGCTGATGGCCGGCGCGCGGCTGGTGATGGCGCGGCCCGACGGCCACAAGGATCCGGCGTATCTCGTTGAGACCGTGCGGGATGCGGGGATTACGACGCTGCACTTCGTCCCCTCGATGCTGCAGCTCTTCCTCGATCATCCCGACGTGGAAAGCTGCGCCGGGCTAAAGCGCGTCGTCTGCAGCGGCGAGGCGCTCCCGGCTTCACTCGTCCGACAGTTCCACGCGCGCCTGCCGCACGTCGAGCTGCACAACCTCTACGGGCCGACGGAAGCGGCGGTCGACGTCACCGCCTGGCAGTGCCGGGTGGAGGACGACCGGTCGCGCATCCCCATCGGCGGCCCGATCGCCAACACGCGGGTCTACGTGCTGGACGCCGTGGCCGAGCCGGTGCCGGTCACCGTCGCGGGCGAGCTGCACATCGGCGGCGTGCAGGTGGCGCGCGGCTATCTCGGACGGCCGGCGCTGACGGCGGAGCGCTTCGTCCCGGACCCGTTCTCCGCCACGCCCGGCGCGCGGCTGTACCGCACGGGCGACCTGGCGCGCTGGCTGGCGGAAGGCACCGTCGAGTACCTGGGCCGCAACGACTTCCAGGTCAAGATCCGCGGCTTCCGCATCGAGCTGGGCGAGATCGAATCACGTCTCGCCGAGCATCCGAGCGTGCGCGAGGCGGTCGTGATCGCGCGCGAGGACGCGCCCGGCGACACGCGCCTCGTGGGCTACTACGTCGCGGACGAGGCGGTGGACGCGCAGGCGCTGCGTGCGCATCTCGCTGAGAGGCTGCCGGAGCACATGCTCCCGGCGGCCTTCGTGCGCCTGGACTCGCTCCCGCTGACGCCGAACGGCAAGCTCGACCGCACCGCGCTTCCCGCGCCGGAGGGCGACGCCTTCGCCGCGCGCGGCTACGAGGCGCCGGTGGGCGAGACGGAAGAGGCGCTGGCGGAGATCTGGGCCGAGGTGCTGGGGGTGGAGCGGGTGGGACGCCTCGACAACTTCTTCGAGCTGGGCGGCCACTCGCTGCGCGTGGTCACGCTGATCGAGCGGATGCGGCGGCGGGGGATGCATGCGGAGGTGCGCGCGCTCTTCACCACGCCCACGCTGGCGGATCTGGCCGCGGCGGTGGGCGGCGAGTCGGCGGACGTGCGGGTGCCGGCGAACGGGATCGGGCCGGACACCACCGCGATCACCCCGGAGATGCTGCCGCTGGTGGCGCTCACGCAGGCGGAGATCGATGCCGTCGTCGCGGGCGTCCCCGGTGGCGCGGCCAACCTGCAGGACGTCTATCCCCTCGCGCCGCTGCAGGAAGGCATCCTCTTCCACCACATGCTGGCGGGCGAGGGCGATCCCTATCTCCTCCAGAACCTCGCCGCCTTCGACACGCGCGAGCGGCTGGACGCCTTCCTCGACGCGCTGCGGGCGGTGATCGCGCGGCACGACGTGCTGCGCACCGCGGTGGTGTGGGAGGGGATGCCCGAGCCGCTGCAGGTGGTGTGGCGCGAGGCGCCGCTGGGGGTGGACGAGGTCGAGCTGGACGCGGCGGAGGGCGACGCGCCGGCCGCGCTGATGGCGCGCTTCGACCCGCGCCGCCACCGCATCGACGTGCGCCAGGCGCCGCTGATGCGCGCCGCCGCCGCGTGGGACGCGGGGCACGGCCGCTGGCTGCTGCTGCTGCGCCTGCACCACCTGGCGTGCGACCACACCGCGCTGGAGGTGCTGCTGGGCGAGGTGCGCACGCACCTGCTGGGGCGCCAGGACGAGCTCCCGTCGCCGCTGCCGTTCCGCAACTTCGTGGCGCAGGCGCGTTTGGGCGTGAGCCAGGCCGAGCACGAGGCGTTCTTCGGGAAGATGCTGGGCGACGTGGACGAGCCCACCGCGCCCTTCGGCCTGCTGGACGTGCAGGGCGACGGCGCCGGGATCGGCGAGGCACGCCGGGCGGTCGATCCCGATCTGGCCGCGCGGCTGCGCGAGCGGGCGCGGAAGCTGGGCGTGAGCGCGGCGAGCCTCTGCCACGTCGCGTGGGCGCAGGTGCTGGCGCGCGTCTCCGGCCGCGACGACGTGGTTTTCGGCACCATCCTCTTCGGCCGGATGCAGGGCGGCGAGGGCGCGCACCGGGTTCTCGGTCCCTTCATCAACACCCTGCCGGTGCGGGTGCGAATCGGCGGCGAAGGGGTGGAGGCGAGCGTCCGCCGCACGCACGTGCTGCTCGCCGACCTGCTGCGCCACGAGCACGCGTCGCTGGCGCTGGCGCAGCGGTGCAGCGGGGTGGAAGCGCCCGCGCCGCTCTTCTCCGCGCTCCTCAACTACCGCCACGGCAAGGGCGTGGGCAAGCCGCGCCCCACCGAAGCGAGCGGGGAGGAGGGCAGGGCGGGGCTGCACGCCGAGGAGCGGACCAACTACCCGGTCGTGCTCTCGGTGGACGACTTGGGCGAGGCGTT
>DASQLJ010000162.1:0-7927 GCA_035630095.1 Longimicrobium sp. | reverse complement strand
ATCTCTGGGAGGTGAGAAATACTTCGGGGTCACGGTCCGACGGCGAACCAGAAGAATTTCCGGCCCCTCTGTTCAGGTGCCTGATAGAAACCCTCGCCTACGCCGCCTGAGAAAGGCCAAAGTCGAGCTCAGGATGACATCTTCGCGGTTGGTGAGGAATGCACAGTCGATCTCCGACCTGGTGTCGGATGATCTCTCGAACTCCGACGGGAGTCGACCTTCGATCAGGGCCCGGTCACCTCCACCACGTTGTCATCGCCCTTCACGTCGATCAGCAGGCTGCGCGGGTCGATGCCGGCGCGGGCGGGCTTCCGCGGCACCGTGACGGTGATGCGCTGGCGGCCGGGGCGGACGCGGTGCATGCGCCGGTACAGCGCCTCGCCGCGCCCCCCGTCCGCGGCGGACGCGAAGACGCCGATCTCCACCAGGTCGTTCATCGGCGCCTCCGTCTCCACCCCCGCGGTGTCGACCGTCACCTTCCTCGCCGCCACGTCCAGCGTCACCCGCCACGCGCCGGTCGCGGCAGGCGCCGCCACGGCCTTTTCGGTCGATAGCTCCCAGTAGGTGTTCGCCTCGAAGAGGTCGGTGAGCAGGTAGTGGAGCGAGTCCGGCGTGACCGCCCGAAGCTCGCGGTAGAGGTCGAGCGAGGTCGGCAGCGGCGGCGTTCCCGCGCCGTGCGCCTCGATCATCCGCCGCAGAACGGCGTTCACCCGCTCGGCGCCGACGTATTCGCGCAGCGCGTACATCGCGAACGGACCCTTGCGATAGGCGATGAAGCGGTCGGTGGCGCGCAGCAGCGGCAGGCTGGCGCGGGCGCGCGGGCTCAGGTACGCCTCGCGCATCATCGCCAGCAGGCGCCGCAGGTGCTCGGGGCCGTGCGCCTCCTCCACCACGCCCAGCGCGGAGTACCACGCCAGGCTCTCGGTGAGCAGCGGCGCCCCCTCCACGTCCGCCGGCAGGAGCTGGTTGCCCCACCACTGGTGCGCCACCTCGTGCGCGACGACGGCGAACGGAAAGTCGATCTCCCGCGGATCCAGCTCCGGCCGCATGATGGCGAACCCCTCGCGGAAGGAGATGTTGACGGGGAACGCGTGCAGGGAGATGTCCTCCCCCGGCTCCTCCACCAGCCGGATCTGCCCATGGGGATACGGGCCGAAGCGGCGGGTGTGGTAGTCCAGCGACGCCCGCACGCCGTGCACCATCCGCTCGGCGTTCCACGCGTGGCCGGGGTGGTGGAGCACCTGGATGTCGACGGGCCGCCCCCGCCCGGTCGACGGGCTCCACCGCGCTTCGCGCACCGCGTAGGCGGCGGAGAAGAAGGCGACGTCGTTGCGGATGGGGACGTCGGTGACGTAGTGGAAGTAGCGGCGCCCGCCCTCGCTCCACGCCCGCCGCAGCCTCCCCGGCGCGACGGCGGTCTGCCCCGCGTCGGTGCCGATGACGGCTTCGAAGGCGATCTGCTCGGCGCCGGCCATGTCGTGGCGCGCGGCGCTGTCCTCCAGCGAGCGGACGGCACGGCGCGGGGGGAGACGGTGCAGCCGCCGGGCGCCGGCGCCGGCGATCTCGCGCCCCGGCTGGTAGCCGATGGCCGGCAGCCAGTCGTGGTTGCGGAAGAAGGTGCCGTTCGCCGCAACGGCGGGATCGATCTCACCGCTGGGGAAGCCGCGCGGCGCGAAGCGGACGCGGAAGCCGAGCCGCAGCGAATCCCCCGGCTGGAGCGGCGCGAGCAGCCGGTAGATGCGGTGGCCGAGCGCCTCGTCCGCCAGCACGCGCGCCGCCGGCCGGTCGAAGGTCACGGCCCCCGTTTCCACCCCCGGGCGCGTGGCGAGATGCATCGACTCGATCGCCGCCGCCCCCGCGTTGACCAGGTGGTAGCTCCCCTGGATCTCCACCTCCCGCCGCCGGGGATGGATCTCCACGTGCAGGCGGGTGCCCGCCAGCCGGGGCTGGGGGACGCCCTCGTATCGCCCGTAGCGCCGCTCGTACTCCGCACGGCGCGCCAAGCCGTCTTCCACCGTGCGGTGGTCGTTCAGCACGTTGGTGTTGTAGAAGACGAAACCGCCCAGGACGAGGATCAGCCCCGCCGCGACCGCCGCCGCGCCGGCCGCCGGACGCGTGAAGCGGCGGCGCGCCTGGTGGAGCCGAAGCCGCACGCCGCCCTCCGTGCCGCGCACCCACAGCAGCTTCGCCGCGACGGCGAGCAGCAGCGCCCACGCGGCCCAGTACAGCTTGAACCACACGAACGGCGCCAGGAACGGCCCAAAGCCGCGCATGTCGGAATACGCCCAGCCGGGGTCGGAGCCGTAGACCAGCAGCGCGTGCCCGGCGCCGAGCGACGGGCCGAACTGCATCAGGGCGTAGACGACCAGCAGCACCACGTGGCCGGCGTACTTCTGGTCGACCACCACGTGCACCGCCACCGCCAGCAGCGCGAAGAGGAGGAGGTCGGCGAGCTGCAGGCCGAAGAGGATGCGCGCGTAGAGCCCGATCTCGAACCGGTCGTACCCCAGGCGCGCCTGCACCACCACCGACGCCGCCATCATCAGCGCCTGCAGCGCCACGAAAACGAGGCACAGGCCCAGGCACCGGCCCACCAGCGCGACCCAGTCCGGCACCGGCGCCGCGTCGGCGATCTCGTCCAGGCCGGATTCGCGCTCCCGCCACACCAGCTCGCCCGCGTAATGGACGGTGAGCAGCGGCACGATCATCCACACGATTTCGCCGGAGTGGCCGATGAACGAGGTGAAGCGCGCGGTGGTGGGGAAGAGCGGGACCCCCAGGTGCTCCATCCACATCGGCCCGGTCAGCACGATGAGCACCGTCAGGAACGCAAGGCCCAGCCCGCCCCAGCTCGTCACGATCAGGCGGAACGATTCCCACGCCACCGTGAGCATCTGCCGCACGCGCGTGGCCGAGCCGAACGTCCGCGCGGTCCTGGGGACGGCGATCGGAGCGCCGAGCGCGGCCGCTCCTCCGCCGGGCCGCGCCGGCGCCGCGTCCGCGAGCGGGTCCAGGACGCCGGCGCGTGCCCGCCTCGCGCCGCGGCCCCATCGCCCGCCCGCGGCGGCGGGGTGGGCGAAGCGGAAGCGCACGTACGTGAGCGCGAGCACGCCCAGCGCGATCCCCAGCCAGAGCAGCCGGTTCGAGAGGAGCGCGCCCTCCAGCGCGATCAGGCGCGTGCTCTTCTCCGCCGGCGTGAAGGTCCGCGCCATCTCGCTCACCAGCGTCAGGCCGAAGGGATCCAGCAGCTTCGCCAGCGTCCAGCGCCCCAGCTTGACGGCCACGAACTGCAGCGCGAACACGGAGAGGATGAAGAGGAGCACGCTGCCGCCGTAGCTCGCCATCGCCCGCCGGCTCAGCGCCGCCAGCGCGAACAGGAGCGCCGTGGCGACGAACGCGTTCGGGAGCGCGAGGAAGAGGTAGGGCCCCAGGTACGCGGTCGGGCGGAACGGGCCCATCAGCTCGGCGTCCACCCCGGGGACGTACGCGGCGAGCAGGAGGCCGAGCGGCACGGCCAGCAGGATCGCCGCGGTGAGGGCGAAGGCGGCGAGAAAGCGCCCGCCCAGGTACGCCGTCTTCCCCGCGGGGGTGCTGTAGAAGAGGGGATGCATCCGCGTCTGCACGTCCCTCGCGGCGGCGTCTCCGGCGAGGGCGGCGGGGACCAGCAGCGCCATCATGCTGCCGAGCAGCGTGACCGACGCGATGGGGAACGGCCCGTTGAAGACGTAGCCGCTGCTGCGCGCGTTGTCCGTGTAGCCCTCCGTCGCCATCCGGTAGACGAGCCCCAGGAGCACCACGAAGAAGAGCCAGGTGGAGACGCGGCGCCCCTGGTAGCCGATCTCGAAGCGGAAGACCTCCCACGTCTTCATCGCCCCACCTCCAGCGCCGCTTCTGCATCCGGGCTCACGTGACCGGCCATGGTGCTGAAGTACACGTCCTCCAGGTTCGCCTCCACCGCCTCGAACCCCGCGCCGGGGCTGGCGTCCGCGTGCACGTGCACCACCGTGCGGCCGGAGAGCAGCCTGGTGGAGATCACCGCGTGCTCCCGCTCGACCGCCGGCAGCTCCGCGCGCGGGACGATCCGGCGCCAGATCCGCCCCTGCAGCGCGGCCACCGCCCGCAGCGGTTCTGCCTCGAGCAGGATCCGCCCGCGGTCGATGATCGCCATGCGCGTGCACAGCTCGGAGACGTCCTCCACGATGTGCGTGGAGAGGATGACCACGCTGTTTTCCCCCAGCTCGCTCAGCAGGTTCAGGAAGCGCACGCGCTCGGCGGGATCGAGCCCCGCCGTCGGCTCGTCCACGATCAGCAGCTTCGGGTCGCCCAGGAGGGCCACGGCCACGCCGAAGCGCTGCTTCATCCCCCCGGAGTACCCGCCCAGCTTCTTCTTCCGCACCTCGTACAGGTTCACCTGGTGCAGCAGCGCGTCCACGACCTCGCGCCGCGCGCGGCGGTCGGTGATCCCCTTGAGCACCGCGAAGTGCTCCAGCAGCCGCTCCGCCGTCACCCTGGGGTAGACGCCGAACTCCTGCGGGAGATAGCCCAGCGTCTCGCGCACCCGGTCCTTGTCGCGCACCACGTCGATGTCGCCGAGGTGGATGGTGCCCGTGTCCGGCTCCTGGAGCGTGGCGATGGTTCGCATCAGCGTGGACTTGCCGGCGCCGTTGGGGCCGAGCAGCCCGAACATCCCCCGCGGGATCGTCAGCGTGATGTCGCGCAGGGCGTGCACGCCGTTGGCGTAGGTCTTCGACAGGTCGCGTATCCGCAGTTCCATCTTCGTTTTCGGGCAAGAGGGGCCTGGGGGCGTCGCCTGGAGAAGACGCCCCGGGAAGGTGTTCGGGAGTGGGATCGGGATACGCGTCAGGCGCGCCGGCGCTCGCGGTGGCGGGAGGCCGCGGCCCAGACGAGCGCGAGGCCGGCGCACGTCCAGAGCAGGGTGGCGGCCGCCCACTGCCCGACGCTCGGCAGGCCGCGCCATACGATCACGGTTTCGCCCGTCGTGAGCGTCGCGTCCACCTTGAGTGTCTCGGTCCTCGCGGTCAGCAGCGTGTCGAGCCCGTAGGGGCCCACGAGGAACGAATCGACCGCGTCCAGCAGCGGCCGTATCAGCCGGCTCGCGTCCGCGATGTCCACCACCGCGGCGAGGAAGCCCACGACCAGCGCGGTCCCCACGATCCAGCGCAGCGGGTGCCGCACCCCCACCGCGACGGCGCTGGCGAGCAGGTAGGTGCCCGTGGCGGCGGTGAACGGAACCAGCCAGAAGAGGGGCTCCGGCGCGCGGCGGACGACTCGCAGCGTCGCGGGGTCCAGGGCGCCCGGGAACGGCCAGTTCGGCACGACGCGCAGCGCCTCCTCCGCCAGGATGCGCTCGCCGGAGACGAGGGAAACCACGAGCAGCCAGAGCACGAAGAGCGCGACCGTGCCCATCAGCCACGCCCACCCGGCGACGACCCGGGCGAGCGCGTGCCGGCGGCGGTCCACCGGCAGCGTCCACAGGAACCCGGGGCCGAAGCGATCCTCCCCCGTCCACACGGCGATGGGGAGGAGGAGGCCCACCATCCCCGGCAGCATCCAGTCCTCGGGGTGGAAGTCGATCACGTCGCCCTGGCCCAGGTCGATGATCGCGACGAGCAGCGTCGCCAGCCCCGCCAGCACCGCCGCCGCCTGCGCCGGCCTGCGCAGGCCCAGCCCCACCACGCGCACCTGCTCCAGCAACGCGTCGCGAAGGTGCGGCGGCGGGTGAAGCGCCGTCTGCATCATGCGGACACCTCCTCGGGGAGAAACGCGAGGGCGGCGTCTTCCAGCCCCAGCGGCGTGACCTCGCTCACCTCGGCGCCGGCGAGCGCGAGGCGGGCGGTAACGTCGCGCTCCTCGCCCACCAGCGTGCACTGGAGCTCGCGGCCGCCCCGTGAGCGCCGCATCCCGGCGACGTGCAGATCGGGAGGCGCCTCCCACCCGTCCGGCACCGCCACGCGGTAGCGGCGGACGGTGCGCTGGAGCTCGTCGCGCGGCATCTGCGCGGCGAGCCGGCCCTCGTTCAGCACGCCCACGTGGTCGGCCAGGCTCTCCATCTCGTAGATCTGGTGCGTGGACATGAGGACGGTGGTCGGCGTGTCGGCGAGGTGCTCGGCGAGGAGCGCCAGGGTCCGCCTGCGCACCACGGGATCCAAGCCGTCGGTGGGCTCGTCGAGGAGCAGGAGCGGCGGCCGGTGCGCCAGCGCCATCACCAGCTGCAAGCGCCTGGACTCGCCCTTGGAGCCCGCGCCGACCCTGCGGTCCAGCCGCAGCCCCAGCGCGCGGCCCAGGTGGTCGGCGTAGGCGGCGTCCCAGGCGGGGTAGTAGGCCGCGACGTGCCGGAGCAGGCGCCCGCTCGTCATCCACCCGTAGCGGTGGTGCTGGTGCTCGGGAACGTAGCCCACCTGCGCCCGCACCTCGGGACCGCGCGCGGCGGTGTCCATCCCGAACACCTCGGCGGTGCCGTCGTTCGCCCGCTCCAGGTTCATCAACACCTTGAACAGCGTGCTCTTTCCCGCGCCGTTGGCCCCGACCAGTACGTACACCGCACCCTTGGGAACGCGGAGGTCCACGCCGTCGAGCGCCGTTTCGCGGCCGTAGCGCTTGGTCAGCCCCCGCGTGGCCACCGCGAGGGCGCCGGCCGCCGGATCGGCGTGGGTCGAGCGGCTCATTCCTCGTCTCCCTGGTTCGCGGCGGACACGGTCGAGGGCTCGCCCTCCTCGTCCGCCGCCGTCTCGCGGATCATCGCCACCAGCTCCTCCACCCCCAGCCCGTTGCGCCGCGCGTCGAGCAGCGCCCGCTTCGCCACCCCCCGCGCGAGGGCCCGGCGCTCGTCGCCGCCGCGGTGCGCGCCGGGGGCGACGAAGGTCCCCTGGCCGCGCCGCACGTACACCACGCCCTCGCGCTCCAGCTCCTGGTAGGCCTGCGACACCGTCCGCGGGTTCACCACCAGCTCCGACGCGAGCTCGCGCACGGACGGCAGCGGGTCCTCCGGCCGCAGCGTGCCGACCACGAGCGCCCGCCGCACCTCGTCTATGATCTGGAGGTACAGGGGCCGCGCGTCGCGAGGATCGAGGTTGACCAGCACCGGGGCTCCCGTGTGGCAGTGTGGTACTCGTGTGCAACACTACATCACTGCTGCGAGTCGCACAAGTCCCCGGACCCGAAGGTCGTGGTAGCTGATCCCATCGGATCCCCAAGGATTGGAGTTGCCCACGTCGATCCGGCGGTACAGCTTGCCTCAACTCGTCGAACTGCTCGCGGCTGATGACGGCGATGAGCTGTGTGTTCAGGTGTCGTCCTGAGAATCCCCTTCAACCAGAGGAAGCCGAATGGACGAGGATCTCGCCGGGCTGTCGCGCGACGAGCTGATCGCGGAGGTGCGCAGGCTTCGCGAAGGGATCCGCGCGCATCGCGATACCACGGGGCAGGAGCTGTGCTGGCATCATCCGAATCTGTGGGCGCTGCTGCCCGAGCGAACGGACCCGCTGCCGACCGTCCCCGAGTGGCCGCAATTCCTTCGCGGGTGCCTGCGCTACCGCGAGTCGCTCGACACGCAGCTCCCCGGCGCGCCCCGCTCGCGCGAGACCTTTCCCGAGTGAGACCAGATCTCGGGAACATTCGTGCAAACCCGAGCCGGTGTCATCCTGAGCGGCGCCGCTGCACCGACCCTTCGTGTGCACCCGTGCGTGGCGGCGCCCGAAGGATCTAAACCATCAGTCCGAGCGACACGCGGCCTGTCGCCCGGGGGCCGAGTTTAGATCCTTCGGCCTGCGAGCTTTAGCGAGGGCGCGGGCGAGGCGTGGTCGGCCTCAGGATGACATTCTCCGGGGTAGCGGATGATTGCCTGGATCGAGCGAGCGTGGAGGGGAGGCGAACGTCGCCTGGGCATGTGCTGAGTTATCAGTTTTTT
>DASQLJ010000161.1:0-12856 GCA_035630095.1 Longimicrobium sp. | reverse complement strand
TGCACGCGCTCAGCCGGCCGCGGGCCGCGCCTGCCCGGCGGGGCGCAGCCGCTCCAGGTCGGCATCCACCATCATCCGCACCAGCTCCGTGAAGTCCACCTGCGGCTCCCACCCCAGCTCCGCGCGCGCCAGCGAGGCGTCGCCCACCAGCAGGTCGACCTCGGCGGGGCGCATGAAGCGCTCGTCCTGCACCACGTGCTCGCGCCAGTCGAGCTCCACGTGGCCGAACGCCGCCTCCACCAGCTCGCGCACGCTGTAGGTGTGGCCGGTGGCCACCACGTAGTCGCGCGGCTCGTCGGCCTGCAGCATCTGCCACATGGCGCGCACGTAGTCGCCCGCGAAGCCCCAGTCGCGCTGGGCGTCGAGGTTGCCCAGGCGCAGCTTGTCCTGCATCCCCAGCTTGATGCGCGCGGCGGCGTCGGTGACCTTGCGGGTCACGAACTCGAGGCCGCGGCGCGGGCTCTCGTGGTTGAAGAGGATCCCGCTCACCGCGTACATCCCGTAGCTCTCGCGGTAGTTCACCGTGATCCAGTGCCCGTAGACCTTCGCGACGCCGTACGGCGAGCGGGGGTAGAAGGGCGTGTCCTCGTCCTGCGGCACCGCCTGCACCTTGCCGAACATCTCCGAGCTCGACGCCTGGTAGAAGCGGATCTTGGGGTTGTGCACCCGGATCGCCTCCAGCATCCGCGTGACCCCCAGCGCGGTGACGTCGCCGGTGAGGGTGGGCTGGTTCCAGCTCGTCTGCACGAAGCTCTGCGCGGCGAGGTTGTACACCTCGTCGGGGTTGCACTGCTGCAGCGCGTAGAGGAGCGAGTTCTGGTCGGTGAGGTCGCCCGAGAGGAACTCGAGCTGGTCCTGGATGTGCTGGATGCGCTCGTAGGTGACGGTGGAGCTGCGCCGCGCCAGGCCGAACACCCGGTATCCCTTGTCGAGCAGGAGCTCGGCCAGGTAGCTTCCGTCCTGGCCGGTGATCCCGGTGATGAGAGCCGTCTTCATTCGCCGTGCGGATGGGGGGCGGTGAGCGTGCCCCAATGCCAAAAACCACCGTCGCAGGGGCGCCGGTGAGGGGTGTGCGGAACCGGGCATCAACCTAGCCGCGCGCCGAAGCGGTGTCAATCAAAGAAGATACGCCCGGCGGGGTTGACCCGGCCGCCTGGCGGGGATAGATTTTACGGCTTGTTTCACAACACGGCGAATACGAACTGAGGAGACTCCGATGGCTTTCTGCGAGGTCTGCGGAAAGGGGCCGCGCAGCGGGAACAACGTCAGCCACGCGAACAACAAGACCAAGCGTGTCTGGCGTCCGAACCTGCAGCCCGCGCGGATCGTGACCGACAACGGCACGCATAAGCGCGTGCGCGTTTGCACGAGCTGCCTGTCCGCCGGCAAGGTCCGCAAGGCGGGCTGACGCCGTACGGCGCTTCCCCATTTTTCCGATCGACGGCGCGGCCGCATCCCTTCACCGGGGCGCGGCCGCTTCCTTTTTCGGGCGATTCGGGGCGTTCCATGCATCGCGCGGGGCGGAGATCGTGCGCGGGGGCCGGGACCGCTCACCGGCGGCTGAAGCCGCAGCAACAACTACGAAAAGCCTCGCAAACGGCGCGAGGCTCGACCGGATCGATAACGGCATCGCGGCTCGATTTCAAGCGGAGATTTCTGGCGCCGACGAATCTTCCGCGCCGTTGCGGCGGTAGAGTGTGGCGGGCGGCGCGCCTTGCCAGCGGCCGCCCCCGGGCCGAAGTTGCCCGCGGCCCTGCACCGCCCGAACCCGTTGCGCTTGCCTGATGAAGAAGTGCCGTTTCTGCGCCGAGGAGATCAAGGACGAGGCGATCATCTGCCGCTTCTGCGGCCGGGCGCAGGACCGCGCGCCGGACGCGGAGGCGGACGAGGCCGTCGAGCCCGCCCCGGCCGCCGCGCGCAAGGGATGGCTGACGCCCGCGCTCCTCTTCGGCGGGGTGGCGCTGGCGGCGGTCGCCACGGCGGTGGCGCTCACGAGCGGGCCGCGCGGCGGGCGGCGCACCATCTCCACCCTCACCCCCGCGGAGTCGGCGGTGGTGAGCGACAGCCTGCGCGTGATCCGCGACAGCTTCCCCGCGTTCGCCACGCTCCCCAGCGAGAACCCGTTCGTCGACCCGGGGCAGCCGGTGGTGATCGCCCCGCCGCCGCCCCCTCCCCCACCGCCCCCGCCTCCCCCCGCCCGGGGCGACGTCGCCGACATCCCCGAGATGAAGATCTCCGCCGGGCAGTACGTCTATTACGGGATGGACATCGACGACGAGCGCCCCTGCCGCCTGCGCGGCCGCGTGGAGACCACCGAGGGCGGCCGGCACGACACCGACGTGCTGGTGCTGGACGTGGACGGCTTCACCAACTTCCAGCACGGCCGCGGCTTCGCCTCGGTGTTCGCGGCCCGGCGCACGGCCGCCGTCACCCTCGACGTGCCGCTCCCCGGCCCCGGCACCTACTACCTGGTGCTCAGCAACCGCTTCTCGGCCTGGACCGGGAAGAAGGTGCGGGTGGAGAACGCGCACTGGATCTGCAGCGACGAGCTGCGCAGCGAAGAGCCCGTCGAGGAGCCCTCCGACGACGGCGAGCAGTAGCACCCGGCGGAGCGCGACCCGGCTCACCCCCGCGGTGATCGGGTGGCGCTGCCGGATCAACCGTGGGCGTTCGATCGCAGGGAGGTGTCATCCGGCCGCTGTAGCGGAATATGCGAGTGAACTCGCCGCTACAACGGCACGCAGTCCGCCTTCGCGGACTTCAACGGCGATGGATCGAAGCGTGGCGTGCCGCCATCGCACCGACGAAGCCTCGCGCAGTTTGCGAGGCTTCCCATAGTCATAGCTGCGGCTTCAGCCGCCCGTCGCGAGGTCCGCCGAAGCCACTCGGTGACCGCCAGCGCGCCGACGAAGCCTCGCGCAGTCTGCGAGGCTTTTCGTAGTTGTTGCTGCGGCTTCAGCCGCCGGTGCACGGGGCTGGGGGATGCGTCAAACCTCCGGCGTGGCGGCGACGGCGCGGACGGTGAGGGCGGCGCCGGCGCTGGCGGCGATCACCAGCACGACCGCGAGCCACTGCGCGACCGACAGGATCTCCCCCAGGAAAATCAGCCCGCAGAGCGCCCCGACGGCCGGCTCCAGGCTCATCAGGATGCCGAACGTGCGCGCGGGGATCGCCTTCAGCGCGAACATCTCCAGCGTGAACGGGACGGCGCTGGAGAGCAGCGCCAGCCCCACCCCGGCCGCCAGCAGCCGCGGCGTGAGCCGCGCGAGGTCGCCGCTCGCGAGGGCGAAGGGGAGCACGGTGAGGCCGGCGATCGCCATCCCCACCGCCACCGCCGTGCCGCCGGGGATGAGCCGCGACACCCGCCCGCCCAGCACGATGTAGGCGGCCCAGCAGGCTCCCGCCGAAAGCGCCAGCGCCACGCCCAGCGGGTCCACGCCGCTGTCCGGGCTCCACGGCGCGATCAGCGCGATGCCGGCGGCGGCGAGCACCACCCACACCACGTCCACCGCGCGCCGCGACCCGGCCACCGCCACGCCCAGCGGGCCGATGAACTCCAGCGTGATCGCCAATCCCAAGGGGAGCCGCGAGAGGGCCTGGTAGAACAGCAGGTTCATCACGCCCAGGATCACGCCGTACGGCACCACGGCGCGCCACTGCGCCGCGGTGAAGCGCCCCACCCGCGGCCGGAACGCCAGCAGCAGCATCGCCGCAGCCAGCACCGTGCGAACGGCCGTGGTGCCCGGCGCGCCGAGGAGGGGGAACAGCCCCTTGGCGATCGCGGCGCCGGCCTGTACGCTGATCCCGGCGAGCAGCACGGCGGGGATCGGCGGTATCCCGCGGCGTGTCGTGCGATCCATCGATGTCGTCACCCGGCCGGCCGGTTTCGTGGTGCGCGCGGGGAGCCGGCCGCACGCACGCGACTGGCATCTCCCCGCCTGGTGCGCGAACCTGCGGCTCGATGCCGTCGCGGCGCAATGGCGGCGCGAGGTATGTTGGTCGAATCAGCCACGGCGACTGCTCCGTCGACGGGCGACGCGCTGAATCGGCTTGCCCTCGTCCGATCCCCCATCCACCCCGCTGATCCCGATGCAGGCGTACGGTCCCGGCTTCGCGCGCGTCTACAACCTGAAGTGGGCCGGCTACGCCCAGCGCGTGGCCCCGGCGCTCCTCGAGTTCCATGCGGCGCGGACGCCCGCCGGTGGCTCGCGCGGGAACGTGCTGGACCTGTGCTGCGGGACGGGGCTGCTCGCCTGGCACTTCCTGGAGAAGGGCTATCGCGTGGTCGGCATCGACCTCTCCGCGCCGATGCTGGAGCATGCGCGGGCGACCGTGGGGGCTTACGTCGCGACGGGCCAGGCGACGTTCATCGAGGCGGACGCGCGCGATTTCACGCTGGACGAGCGGTTCGGGCTGGTCGTGTCCACCTACGACGCGCTGAACCACCTCGATGACTTGGCGGCGCTGCGAAGCTGCTTCGAATGCGTGAGCGCGGTGTGCGACGGCGCGTTCGTCTTCGACCTGAACACGCGCGTGGGACTGCGGCGCTGGAACAGCATCGAGGTGGACGAGAGCCGCGACGACGCCGTGATCCTCACCCGCGGCGTGTTCGACGATGGGAGCGGCAAGGCATACGTGAACATCTCGGGCTTCGTGGCGGCGCGCGATGGGCTGTACGAACGCTTCTCGGAGACCGTGTTCAACACCGTGTTCGAGATGGCCTCGGTGCGGACGGCGCTGCTGGAGACGGGGTTCCGCGACGTGTATTTTGCCACCGTGCAGGACCCGTCGCGCCCCATCGCCGAGCCGGAGCTCGAATCGCGCGTCTTCGTCGTCGCCACGAAATAACGAGATCTTCCCGATGCATGTTCGCGACTACACGCCGGATGACCGGGACGCCTGTCTCGCGGTGTTCGACAGCAACGTCCCCGACTTCTTCATCGCCCCGGAACGGGAGGATTTCGCGGCGTTCCTGGACGCGCTACCGGGCCCGTATCTCGTGGTGGTGGATGATGATGGCTGCATCGTGGCGTGCGGCGGCCACGCGGTGGTGCCGGAGACCGCCACGGCCGACCTGTGCTGGGGGATGGTGGCGCGGCCGCTGCACGACACCGGCATCGGCCTGCTGCTGAGCGAGCAGCGGCTGCGGCGCATCGCGGAGGACGGCACCGCGTCGGCGGTGTCGCTCAACACCAGCCAGCACACGCGCGGCTTCTACGAGCGCCTCGGCTTCCACGCCGAGCGCGTGACCCCCGACGGCTTCGCGCCCGGCCTGGACCGCGTGGACATGCGGCTGGTGCTGCGGGAGCAGGACGACGTCGTCGCCAGTGACGGATCGTGAGCCCGGAGATGGCTGCGCGGGCGGCGCCGGGGCCGTAGCTTCTCACCGACGTGATCCAAGCCTGCGTTCCGCCTCGATTTTCATCGCCCGATGCAAACGTCCGAGTTGGCCAGCATCCTCGAGTTTCTCCGCGCTGCCGAGGGGCTGAAGACCGCCACCCGCAGCGGCTGGACGAGCGCCGGCCAGCAGGAGAGCGTGGCGGAGCACACGTGGCGGCTGTGCCTGATGGCGCTGGTGCTGCACCCCGGCTTTCCCGGCGTCGACTTCGCGCGGCTGATCAAGATCTGCATCATCCACGACCTGGGCGAGGCGATCGGCGGCGACGTGCCCGCGCCCGAGCAGGCGCGCCTGGCCGCCGGCAAGGCCGCCGACGAGCGCCGAGACCTGCTGCAGCTCCTGTCGCCGCTGTCGCCCGCGCTGCGCGACGAGATCACCGCGCTGTGGGACGAGTACGAGGCCGCCGCCACGCCCGAGGCGCGGCTGGCGAAGGCGCTCGACAAGCTGGAGACCATCCTGCAGCACACCCAGGGCGCCAACCCGCCCGACTTCGACTACCGCTTCAACCTGGGCTACGGCCGCCAGTACACCGCCGGCCACCCCGTCCTCGAGTCCGTCCGCGCGCTGCTCGACGAGGAGACCGAGCGCCGGGCGCGGGAGACGGAGGAACCGGAGCCTCACGCCTGATCGCGCGCGCGCGGCTCACCGGATCGACAGGCGAACGCGGGTCGCGCTGGTCGATGTACAGCCGCTCTGTTAACGTGGAGAGGACCCCGAAGCCGCATGGAGGTGGGAACATGACCGATCTCGACACTCGCCCGCTCGCGCTCCCCGACGGCAGCGTGGTGCACAGCGACCCGGAGGTGCACAGCGGCACGCCCGTGTTCGTCGGCACGCGGGTGCCGGTGCAAACGTTCGTCGAGTACCTGGAGGGCGGCTACGATCTCGACGAGTTCCTCGACCACTTCCCCAGCGTCCGGCGCGAGCAGGCGATCACCTTCCTTGAGCAGGCCTAATCACCGCCCCTGTGGGAGCGAGGACTGAGCGGGTGTTTAGCGACTCATCTTAACCTTGGCCGATGATTATGCTTCTTACCAACTCTGATCCGATGGCGAACCATCTTGTTTACCTCCGCAAGCTTGCAGAGGAAGCTGACGAGATATTGATCCTGAGCCCGTTCCTCGCATCAGATATGCGACGGCTCCTTTCAGAATTCGTCGGTCCTTTATTGCGGAGCTTTCGTCTAATTACAACGCTGAATTCAAAGGCGCGCGACCAAGTCCTCACTGCGGAGGCCCTGATGTCGATTCAAAATTTTTTCGACGGGAGAAACGAAGTTGTTAATGTATCGATATGTCTCGCTAAGAACTTACACGGGAAAGTCTACGTCTTCTCTCGAGAGCAACAACCGTTCGCATCGGTCATCACCTCAGCTAATTTCACCAGTAACGGCTTAAGTAAGAATCACGAATGGGGCGTCCTCATTTCGGATCAAGAGGAATTGGCTTCGATTCGGGAGTCTGTGGAATCCATGCCGGTACGGAAAGTTAGTCCTCAGCAGGTTACCGCAATGAGCATTGAAGCACAAAAATACGCGGCAGAACATCCCACCTCTGAAGTTCCCGGCTCCTTGGATCTCCTCGCCCTGATGGAATCGTTTCGACCGACTACAGCACAGCTTGCCCGTGTTTGGCTAAAGCCTTCAGGAGTAACGGAGGATCCAGTCCACTCCGGTGATGCTAGGTACAAGGACCCTGAAGTACAACTGCGTTTTACGACGCGGAAGCCAACAGGCGTTCTTATAGGTGATCTGGTTGTCGTTACAGGAGTCGGGGCTAGACGGCTTCTCGGCTTGTTCGAAGTTATATCACCAGTTCGGCATGACAGCGCGGCTGGAACCGAACAGGATCGCTGGAAAGCACGATGGCCTTGGTATGTTTTGGGAAAAAATCTTGCTCCGCTGTATAGCGCTAATTGGTGGAACTACGATCTCTACACCACGGGTCTTCTCGATGAATACGTTGGTACCCATCCAACCGAATCGATCACGGCAGTTGGGGGACGGACGCTCGGTGCACTTAATCATGGATCGGATAAAATCCGCCTTGCGCCAGGCTTCGCCGAGTTCTTGATCCAAAGGATACTGGAATCTGAGGGAGGATTGGAGATACCGGCCGTGCGATTACCACGTGATGCATCTCCATGAGCAAGAAATGTAGTTCGTATCCGTCTGCTCATCTTAAATTGCAGGCAGCTCGTTTTGTAAGTGCAACCACGCTTTCCCGTTGCTTTGCCCGCCGTTCGGCGCAACTTTCTGCGTGCAGGTTTCCTCATAGCGAGCGAATGTCCCACATGCCGACCTCCAAACCTAGATCGAGTTTCGCGATGCATTCGTTGCTGAAACGCTCCGCCGCCCTCGCGGCCGCCGCGCTCCTCGCCCCCGCCACGCTGGCCGCCCAGCGCCCCGTCGCGACCACCTCCACCGCCACGCTGCAGTCGGCGCCGATCTCGAACGTTCGCTACGAGGTGACGTTCACGGCGGCGACGGCGCGCGAGCGGTCGCTGAACGTGGCGATGACGTTCGACGCGGCGTCGGGGGGACCGGTACTGCTGTCGCTGCCGGTGTGGACGCCGGGGGCGTACGAGGTGAGCAACTTCGCCCACTGGGTGAGCGGCTTCGGCGCCACGCAGCGCGGCGCACCCATCACCTGGGACAAGGTGGACCCCGACACCTGGCGCGTGCGCCCGGCCGGCAGGGGCCCGGTGACCGTATCGTTCACCTACCGCGCCGACTCTCTCGACAACGCGATGGCGTGGAGCCGGCCGGACTTCGTGTTCTTCAACGGCACCAACGTCTTCCTCTACGCCGAGGGGCGCAGCCTGGAGTTCCCCGCCACCGTCACCATCCGCACCGACGCGGGGTGGAACGTGGCCACGGGGATGCGCGTGCGGCCGGGCCGCTTCACCTACGGCGAGAGCAACTACCACGACCTGGTCGACCAGCCGTTCTTCGTGGGCCGCTTCGACCTGGACAGCGCGCAGGTGGCGGGGAAGTGGCAGCGCCTGGCCACCTACCCCGCTGGCCGCCTGCAGGACAGCGCGCGCGCCGACGTCTGGCGGGCGATCCGCGGGATGGCGCCCGCGCAGGAGGCGGTGTTCCGCGCCGCGCCCTGGCCCGACTACACCACCATGATGGTGTTCCCCGACAGCTTCCCCGGCGGCAGCGCGCTGGAGCACAAGCGCAGCCACATCGGCATCTACACGCCGGGGCTGATCGGCAGCCCGATCCTGCACGACATCACCAGCCACGAGATGTTCCACTCGTGGAACGTGAAGAGCCTGCGCCCCGCGGACATGTGGCCGTACCGCTACGACCGCTGGATGCCCACGACCTGGCTGTGGGTGAGCGAGGGGATCACCGACTACTACGCCCCGCTGGCCATCACCCGCGGCGGCGTGGTCCCCGAGGCGTACCTGTGGGCGAACCTCACCGAGAAGATGCAGAACGTGAACGACGCGCCTCCCGTGGCGCTGGAGGACGCGTCGCTCAGCACCTGGATCCATCCGCAGGACAACACGGGGTACCTGTACTATCCCAAGGGCGCGCTCGCCGGCTTCCTGCTCGACGTGTTGATCCGCGACGGCAGCAACAACGCGCGCTCGCTCGACACCGTGATGCGCGAGCTGTACGGGAGCACGTACGCGCGCGGCCGCGGCTTCACCGGCGCCGAATGGTGGGCCGCGGTGAGCCGCGCCGCCGGCGGCCGCTCCTTCACCGACTTCAACGCGCGCTACATCGACGGGCGCGACCCCTTCCCGTACGCCACGGTGCTGCCGCTGGCCGGCCTGCGCCTGCAGACCGACACCGCGAACGTGCCGCGCCTGGGCGTGAACACGCAGGGCGACTCCACCGGCGTGCGCGTGACGGGCGTCGTCCCCGGAAGCGTGGCCGAGCGCGCGGGCGTCCAGGTGGGCGACCAGCTCCTGCGGCTGGGCGAGCTGACGGTGACCGACGCCGACTTCGGCCCCGCCTACCGCGCGCGCTACGGCACCGCGACCGAGGGCACGCCGCTGCCCATCGTCGTGCGCCGCGCCGGCAGCGAGGTCACGCTGAACGGCATCGTGCGCTTCGTCCCGGTGATCACCACGCAGATCGCCCCCGACCCGAACGCGAGCGCCAGGGCCGTCCGCATCCGCAACGGCATCGTGCGCGGCGAGACGAGCGGCGGGTGAGGGGTTGGCTGAGGACGAGCATACCTCGTGCGGACGCTCGGCGCGGGAGCACCGATAGTTGTGGCTGGGAACCGGAAGCGATTAGATTGATCGTACCCTTTCGCGGAGGCTACGATGGGAAGTGCAAAGGTGAAGCGCGGGAAGGCGGCGTCCGATACGACGAGAACCCTTCGGGGCAAGTCGACGGACTCCGCTCCCCGAAAGGGGGCCGGGAGCGCCTCGTTGCAGACGAACGCATCCGGAAAATCCACGTCGCCCAAAACTTCACCCGCTGCCTCGAAGGCACTCCGAGACAGGCGGGCGAATGGCGCCTCCAGGCCAGCCGCTGCAAGTGCACTCTCGCCGAAGAAGGCACCGGCCAACAGCCGCACGGTGAAGAGCTCCGCCAAAACCGGTACCGTGTCACGATCCGCCGCTCGGTCGGCAGCGAAAGCGGTACGCGAGGCTCGCGCCTGAACGAATCATGTTGATGGACTGAGTCTTGGCTCGATCCAGATACAACGAGAACGTCTTCGTCAACTGCCCGTTCGACCCCGAGTACCAGCGTCTCTTCGAGGCGCTGGTATTTGCGGTTCTCGATTGCGGTTTCGTTCCGAGGTGTGCGCTCGAGATTGACGATGCGAGCCAGGTCCGCATCGAAAAGATCATGGACATCATCGCCGAGTGCAGGCTGGGAATCCATGACATCTCGAGAACGGAACTCGACGGGACGCCGGCACTTCCGCGCTTCAACATGCCGCTGGAGCTCGGAATCTTTCTGGGAGCCAAGCGCTACGGAGCTCCGAACCAGCAGAAGAAGCTCTGCCTGGTGCTCGACCGTGAGTCGTTCCGTTATCAGCGATTTTGCTCGGACATTGCCGGCCAGGATGTCCGCTCGCACGCGGGAACTCCCGGCGAGATCATCAAGGTGATCCGTGACTGGTTGAGAAACGCCTCGCGAAAATCCGGGATCATCCTGCCGAGCGGATCTCGGATGGTTCAACGGTTCGAGCATTTTCAACGCGAGCTACCGCTGGTATGTGACGCGTTGGGACTGGACCGGAACGACCTGATCTTCAACGACTATTCGACCGTCAGCTCGGAGTGGCTCAAGCTGAATAGCTGGTGAGTGATACCGTCGGGACGGCTCCGCGAATCGGCTTCGGCTCGGGTGCGCGCTACGGCACCGCGGCCGAGGGCACGCCGCTGCCCATCGTCGTGCGCCGCGCCGGCAGCGAGGTCACGCTGAACGGCAACGTGCGCTTCGTCCCCGTGATCACCACGCAGATCGCCCCCGACCCGAACGCGAGCGCCAAGGCCGTCCGCATCCGCAACGGCATCGTACGCGGCGAGACGGGCGGCGGGTGAGATGAAGCACGTCGTGCGGCGCCGCAGTCCGGCGCCGCACGACGGTTCGTGGATCTACATCACTCGATGGGGATGCGATTCCCTGCCTGATTTCAAGCAGAATCGCGCACGATCACGACGACGGGAGCATCGATGACACGGACTCGCGGCTGCCTGTCGCTCGTCGCGCTGCTCGGCCTGGTGGCAGCGACGCCGGATCCGGCATCGGCCACGTGGTCGATCGTGGCGGTGGATCCGCGGACGCGCGAGGTGGGGGCGGCGGGCGCGTCGTGCACGCCGTTCGTGGTGGGGATCGTGGGCTTGGCGCCCGGCCGCGGCGCCATCGTGGTGCAGGCGATGTCGAACCCGCTCGCCCGGATGCGCGGCGTGGAGATGCTGAACCAGGGCGCCACCCCGGCATCGATCGTCCGCGCCCTCCGCGACCCCGAGCTCGATCCGGAGGAGCAGCAGTACGGCGTGGCCGCGCTCGGCGCGGATTCCGGCGCCGCGTACACCGGCGCGGAGGTGTTCGCCGCGTCCGCCGCGGCGCACGGGCCGGGCGTGGCCGTGCAGGGCAACACGCTGCCGTCGGCGGCCGTGGTCCACGCCGCCATGGCCGCCTACAAGGCCGCCGCCGATTCGGGCCTTCCGCTCGCCGAGCGCCTGCTGCGCGCGCTGGAGGCCGGCAGCGCGGCAGGCGGCGACCGTCGCTGCGGCCGCCAGGCCGCGCACTCCGCTTTCCTCGGCGTCGCCCGCCCCGGCGACGAGCCGCGCAACCCCTACGTCCGCCTGATCATCCCCGACCAGAGCGCGACCGGCGCCAACCCCGTCCACCTCCTCCGCCGCGCCTACGATCGCCAGCGCGCGCAGGCGGGGGCCGACCTGCATGATGTCGTGCGCGCCGCGGTCGAGGGTGAGGCCCAGACGACACGAGCCATTCCGCCGACACGTCTCTCAACCTCCTGCCCCAGTCTGGTGTACGAAGGCACGACACGGCTGTTAGATTGGAATCAACCTCAGCACAGGGGGTGTCGTGTGACAATTGTCGACGTGTCCGAAGCCGAGACTCAGCTCGAGAAGCTGATCGACGAGGCCGGGGCGGGCGAAGAAGTCGTGATCACACGCGACGGGACACCCGTCGCGCGCCTGGTTGCGCCTGCTGCCGAGATTCGGGGCGGGCGGGTTCCGGGGAGTGCGAAGGGGATGTTCACGGTGCCGGACGACTTCGATGCGCCACTGGAGGACTTCCGCGACTATATGTGACGATGCGGCTACTGCTCGACACACATGTGTTCCTCTGGTTCATCATCGCCGACCCGAAGCTCAGCGCGCGTGCCGAGCAGGCGATCCGCCACGATGAGAACACGGCCCTGCTCAGCATCGCGAGCGTGTGGGAGATCGCAATCAAGGTCAAGCAAGGTCGGCTCGCCATTCCTCAGCCGCTCGACGTCTTCATTCCGCACCAGCTTCAGGCGAACAAGATCGGGCTCCTCCCGGTCGAGTTGCAGCATACGTATGAAATCGCTCGCCTGCCCCTCCACCACCGCGATCCTTTCGACCGGCTCCTGATCGCACAAGCGATGACGGAGGATATCCCCGTAGTCAGCACCGACAGCGCGTTCGATGCGTATCCCGTTCAGCGGTTGTGGTGAATCCGCCCGTCCTATCAACCCGATCCACCGATCCCCCAGCCTCCCCGCAGCCTCAGCCTCCCCCCCGCGCGCCTGATTATAACACGTCGATGCGACACCTTGGTCGTGGCGCTCCGTCGATTATAGATCCTTCGGGCTGCGGCCACTGGTGTAGCCGCAGCGCCGAGTGGTCGCCCTCAGCTCGACTTTGGCCTTTCTCAGGCGGCGTAGGCGAGGGTTTCTATCAGGCACCTGAACAGAGGGGCCGGAAATTCTTCTGGTTCGCCGTCGGACCGTGACCCCGAAGTATTTCTCACCTCCCAGAGAT
>DASQLJ010000160.1:0-5975 GCA_035630095.1 Longimicrobium sp. | reverse complement strand
CGCCCTGAGCGGGATGCTGATGGGGATGACGCCGCTGGTGAGCCAGGCGTGGGGCGCCGGCGACCGCGCGGAGTGCCGCCGCCTGGCGGTGCAGGGGCTCTGGCTGGCGCTGCTCCTGTCGGTTCCGGTGACGCTGGTGTCGCTGTGGGGCCGGTCGCTCGCGCTGGCGCTGGGCCAGGAGCCGCGCGTGGCCACGCTGGCCGGCACCTTCCTGGTGGCGATGGCGCCCGGCGTGCTCCCGCTGATGCTGTTCATGGCGCTGCGCCAGTACCTGGACGGGATGGGGCGCACGCGCGTGGCCATGACCATCATGTTCGTGGGCGTGATCGTGAACGCCCTGGGCAACCGCGCGCTGATCTTCGGCGTGCCGGGGTGGGTCGAGCCGATGGGGGTGGCGGGGTCGGGGATGGCCACCAGCCTGGTGCGCTGGGCGCTCCTGCTGGTGATGGCGGGCTACGTGGCCTTCCACCCCGAGCTGTCGCCGTTCCGCGGCGTCAGCCTGCGCCCGCACCTGGCGCGGATCGGCCGCATCGTGGGGATCGGCGCCCCGATCGGCGCGCAGATCGGCGCCGAGATCGGCACCTTCTCGTTCGCGGCGGTGATGATGGGGTGGATGGGCCCGGTGCAGCTCGCCGCGCACCAGGTGGTGATCAGCATCGCCTCGGCCACCTTCATGGTGTCGGTGGGCGCCAGCGCGGCGGGAACGATCCGCGTGGGCCACCACCTGGGCGCCGGCAGCATCCGCGGCGTGCACCGGGCGGCGATCGCGGCCTACCTGGTGTCGCTGGGCTTCATGGTGCTGTGCGCGCTGGTGTTCCTGGTCTTCCCGCGCGAGCTGGTGCTGCTGTACACCGGCGACCCGGCGATCATGGTCTACGCCACGGGGCTGATGTTCATGGCCGCGCTCTTCCAGGTGTTCGACGGCGCGCAGGTCACCGGCCTCTCCGTCCTGCGCGGCGCGGCCGACACGCGGGTGCCGATGTGGATCACCCTGCTCGGCTACTGGGGCGTGGGCATCCCCGTGGCGTACTGGCTGGGCTTCCACACCCCGCTCGGCCACGTGGGCATCTGGACGGGGCTCACGGTATCGCTCGCGGTGGTGAGCCTGCTCCTGCTCTGGCGCGTGCGCCGGGTGCTGTGGCAGCGCCCCCTCTCCGCCGTCGCCCCGATCAGCGCCGCCGAGATGAAGCTGGACCGCGCACGCGCCGAGCTCGCCTCCGAATCCATCGCCCCCGTGGCGGGGCACTGACGAGCGGCCGCTCGCCTGACGCACGGCGTTCTCCCCCGCCCCCTGGCGCCTCGTGGCGGGAGAGGCCGGGGGACGGAAACGCCGCGGTTCGCGTGAGGGATTCGCGCCCGCAGGGCCGAGACACCGGCGCGCCCGCGCCGGTCGTTCAGATCGGCGGCGAGGCCCTGGCGCGCCGGCGGCTCGGCGCCGTTGGCAACGGCGGTATCGTTGCCTACGGCGCGCGAAGCCCGGCCCGGAGCGCAGCGGAGGGACACGCCCGCATCCGGCTCTTCCGATTCGGCCCGGCACCACCATTTCGCGATCCGCATCAGGACTTGGGACTCGGGACTCGGCACTTCCCCCGCCCCCCCTCGCATCCCCCGACGACACCCCCCGCGACGAATCCGTCCCGCCGTATTATCTTATCTGCTTCCCTCGCATCGTCTTCCGGGACCTCTCCCGGTGAATCCCGCGCAAACGCATCACCCGCAGGCCCCTCATGCCCCCCCTCCCGCGCGCCGCGCACCCCGGCGCACCGCCCGCCGCATCTCCGCTCCGGACGCCGGCCTGCAAATCTTTCGCGGGTCGATTCAAACCAACCCGGTACGCCGTGCATCAGATGGGCAGCGAAAGAACGGCACAACCCTCTCCGGTCCGGCTCGATGGCGACCATGCTGGCTGAAAGCGACGCCCCCACGGCTGCCGCGGACCTCACGGTCCGCCGGGCGCAGCAGGGCGACGTGGCCGCCTTCGAAAAGCTCTACCGCGACAACGTGGACCGCGTCTTCGCCCTCTGCCTCCGGATGACCGGGGACGGGGCGAAGGCGGAGGAGCTGACGCAGGACGTGTTCGTTCGCGCCTGGGAGAAGCTGGCCACGTTCGAGGGGAAGAGCGCGTTCAGCACCTGGCTTCACCGCCTGGCCGTGAACGTGGTGCTGGGCGGCCGCCGCGCCGACGGGATCCGCATCGGCAAGGTCTTCTCGACCGACGACCTGGAGGCGTACGAGACGCCCGGCCGGCCGCCCGACCCCGGGCAGGCGATGGACCTGGAGCGGGCGATCGCCAAGCTCCCGCCGGGCGCACGGACGGTGTTCGTGCTGCACGACGTGGAAGGATACAAGCACGAAGAGATCGCGGAGCTCCACGGCCTGGCCGTGGGGACCTGCAAGGCGCAGCTCCACCGGGCGCGCCGGCTACTGAGGGAGGCACTGGAACGATGACCCACGAACATGCGTTGGAACGGCTCGACGACTTCGCGTGCGGCGAGCTTCCCGACATCGAGCGGGTGAGGGTGCAGCGCCACGTGGAAGGGTGCGCCGAGTGCCAGGCCGAGGTGCGCGAGATCCAGTCGCTCCTGGCCGAGGCCGCCGCGCTCCCCCGGGGCATCGCCCCGCCGCGCGACCTGTGGGCCGGCATCGCCGCGCGGCTCGAGGCTCCCGCCACGCCGGTGCTGGTGGCGGAGGAGCCGGCGGAGGCGGTGGAGGAGACGAAGGTGATCCCCTTCGCCCCCGTCCGCCGCGGGTGGCGGCCGCCCACGTGGGCGCTGCAGATCGCCGCCGCGCTGGTGCTGGTGGTGGGTTCGTCGGCCATCACCTCGCGGATCGTGCGGCAACAGCAGCCGCAGCCGGGCGGCCCGGTCGCGCTCACCCCGGTCAGCGTCAACCCGGCTGCCGGCGGCCCGGCGGTGCAGGGCGCGGCGGACCCGGCGGCGGCTCGCCCGGTGTCGACCACGACCCCGGCTCCGGTGGCGGGACGGGGCGGCACGGCGCAAACGGCGTTCGCCGCCTTCCGCCCGGCGGAGCGGAGCTACCAGACCGCCATCGCCGACCTGCAGCAGGCGCTGGAGACGAAGCGGGGCGAGATGGCGCCCGAGACGGTGGAGACGCTGGAGCGGAACCTCCGCATCATCGACGCGGCCATCGCCGAGTCGAGGGCGGCGCTGGAGAAGGACCCCAACAGCCGCGAGCTCACCCAGATGCTCGGGGCCACCTACGACGCGAAGGTCAAGGTTCTCCGCCGGGCGGTGGAGATCTGACGGCCCGAGGGCATACGGAACACACGGAGACATACCCATGCGGATCAGGACGATGATCGCCGCCGCCGCGCTGCTGGGCGCGGGCAGCACGGCCGCGGCGGCACAGCAGGTCAACGAGACGCGCTCCACCAGCGCCACCGGCACCGTGGAGGTGCACGGCATCTCGGGGCAGGTGCGGGTGGTGGGGTGGGGGCGCAACCAGGTGCAGGTCACCGGCAGCCTGAGCGGCTCCGGCGAGCGGCTGGAGATCGAGGACGCCGGCGGCGACGTGGTGGTGCGCGTGGTCTACCCCCGCGGCCGCAACCACTCCACCGGGCGTGGCACGCAGCTCGAGGTGCGCGTCCCCAGCCGCAAGGACCTGGAGGTGAACATGGTCAGCGCCAGCGTCAACGTCGAAGGGGTTGACGGGAGCGTGGAGGTGCACGGCGTGAGCGGCGGCATCCGGGTGGCCAACAGCCGCTCGCGCGAGATCACCGCCGCCAGCCGCAGCGGCAGCGTGGACATCACCGCCGACGCCGACCGCGTGGAGGCGCACTCGGTGAGCGGCACCGTCACGGTGGCGGGCTCGGTGCGCGACCGGGTGGAGGCGAACAGCGTGAGCGGGTCGGTGCGCGTCACCGCCTCGGCGGGCTCGGTGGAGGCCGGCTCGGTGAGCGGCTCGGTGGAGATCGCGTCGATGCGCGGCCGCGCCGAGGTGCACAGCGTGAGCGGCGACGTGCGGGTGACCGGTCGCGCCCTCAGCGGCTCGTTCCAGACCGTCTCCGGCGAGATCGTGATCAGCGGCGACCTGGCCCGCGGCTCCGACCTCGAGCTCACCACCCACAGCGGGAGCGTCACCCTGCAGCTCGCCCCCGGCGCCAGCGCCAGCCTCGACTTCACCACCTTCAGCGGCGGGATCGAGGCCGACTACCCCGGCGCCCGCGTGACCCGCCCCTCGCGGCGCGAGGCGCGCGTCACCGTGGGCGGCGGCGACGCCCGGGTGACCGCGCAGACCTTCTCGGGCGACGTGCGGCTGGTCCGCCGGTAGCCTGAAACCGGACCGGCGAAGACGGCGTAGGGGGAGGCGAGCGGCAGCTCGCCTCCCCCTATTCTTCTTCGTCGACGCGGGGCCGTTCATCGAACGCGTCCGCCGGCTCCGCGATTTGCGGCGGGATGCGGGTTGCCATCGAGTCCGGAGACGCGCAGGATAAGATCGGAACGCTCACACCAGGGAGGATGCGGATGCGCAAGCAGCTCGTGACGGTGGCCGCGGTCGCGGCGGGAGTGCTGGCGGCGCGGGGGGCGCAGGCGCAGGAGCGCTACGCGCTGGACGGCGACCGGGTGGCGGTGTACAACCTGGCCGGCCAGGTGAACGTGGAGCCGGGCTCCGGCTCGTCGGTGACGGTGCTGGTCACCCGCGGCGGCGAGGACGCGCGCGAGCTGTCGGTGCGCCGCGGCGAGGCCGACGGCGCGCGCACGCTGGCCCTGGTCTACCCCGGCGACCGCGTGGTCTATCCCGCGCTCGGCCGCGGCACCCTCACCAACCTCAACGTTCGCTCCGACGGCACCTTCGGCGGCAGCATCGGGCGCCTGCCGGGCGGGGGCGGGCGGCAGGTGCACATCGCCGGCTCGGGCGGCGGCACCCGCGCCTGGGCCGACGTGCGCGTGCAGGTGCCGGCCGGGCGCACCGTCACCGTGCACCTGGCCGCCGGCCGCGTGGACGTGGCCAACGTGGAGGGCGACATCCGGGTGAGGGGCAACGCGGCCTCCATCCACGCCACCCGCACCCGCGGCACGCTGAACCTGGACACCGGCTCCGGCGGGATCGAGCTGAACGGGGCGCGCGGCGACATCCGGCTCGACACCGGCTCGGGCGGCGTGACCGTCAACGACGTCGGCGGGCGCACGCTCGAGGTGGACACCGGCAGCGGCGGCGTGACCGGCTCGGGGATCCAGGTGGAGCGGCTGCACGTGGACGTGGGCTCCGGCGGCGTGCGGCTGGCCGGCGTGGCCGCGCGCGACGTGAACATCGACACCGGCAGCGGCGCGGTGAACCTGCGCCTGACGCGCGACGCCGAGTCGGTGCGCATCGACACCGGCTCGGGGGGCGTGGTGCTGTCGGTGCCGCCCGACTTCGGCGCGCAGGCCGAGATCGACACCGGCAGCGGCCGCATCCACGTGCTGGTGCCCACCCGGGTCACCCGCTCCAGCCGCACGCACTTCACCGGGCGCTTCGGCAACGGGCAGGGGCGGCTGCTGATCGACACCGGGTCCGGCGGCGTCCAGGTGGTCGGCGGCTGAGTCCATCTCCGTCGCACCGGGCGGGCTGGTGATCTGACGGGACTGCTGGAACCGCGCGGGGGTTGGGCGTGTCCCTCCGCTGCGCTCCGGGCCAGCGCCGCCACGATACAGCCGTGTCGGCGCCGTCCCGGCCCTCCGGGCGCGCATCCCTCACGCGTCCGTGCCCAATCCACCGTCACTCGCAGGCCCAATCTCCACGCCGAAAGAGCCGCGAGCGAAGCGAGCCCCCGTCCCTCCCCCAGGTTGTTTTGCTACGCATTACCCACATCTCAGCCTCGGGCTAGAGCGCGTGCGGCGAGGACGAAATCCATCAAGCGGCGCCACCCCTGCCAGATCGCCTTCACGCCCGGATCGCCATCGCCTTTCCTACCTTGGAAACCTCCAAATTTGGCAATAAGGCGTATGGCTTCGTGGAGAGTCGGTGGATCGCGG
>DASQLJ010000159.1:0-4316 GCA_035630095.1 Longimicrobium sp. | reverse complement strand
CCGCCGCCCACCAGCAGGATCAGCCCCAGCATGCGGCTCATCGCGGCGCCGGATTCGGGGTTGCGCGCGGTGCGGCGGGCGAGCTTTTCATCCGCCAGGACCAGCACGAGGCCGATGCCGATGGAGAGGACGGCGAGGAGGGCGAGCATGGGGGGAACTCCGGGGTGATCGAGGGTTGATGGAAGCGCGTCCGCGGCGGGCCAACCCGTCATCCTGCTACCGCGCGCCGCCGCAGAGAGACAAGATCATGCCACGCGCGTTTCCGGGCAAGGCTTTCGTCCGCCACGCCCGATCGCCCCGTCCGCGGCCTGTGCGGGCGGGGCGATGTCGTTGCGCCGCAAGCGCGTTCAGCGCCCGCCGCCGTCGCCCGCGCGGGTGGGGGCGCGCCGCGCCAGGTCGCCCGCCAGCATCGGGAACGGGTTTACGTTCTCGCTCTCCCACCAGCGCCGCGGGTTGGTGAGCGTGCCCACCGAAAAGTGCAGGTGATGGTTGCCGCGGCCGGCGTTCCCCGTATCGCCCACGTAGGCGATCACCTGGCCGCGCCACACGGCCAGCCCCTCGCGCAGCCCGGCGGCGTAGCGCTGCAGGTGCGCGTAGTAGTACAGGGTGCGGCCGTCGGGGTCCAGCTGGTAAAGGGTGATGCCGCCATTGCCCCCGGTGCGCAGCTTCAGGATGGTGCCGTCCGCCGCGGCCACCACGGGGCTTCCGCCCGGCGCCATGATGTCGATGGCGTGGTGCACGTGCCCGGTGCGCGGCGCATCGTACGTGTCGCGGAGCTGCTCGGGGCGGATGCCGCGCACGGGGATGGTGAGCGACGCGCCCGGCGCCACGTACGCCTGCGGCCGCCTCCCTTCGGGGCGCTGGAAGACGGGGAGGGGCTCGGGGGTGGGGCGGCCGGCCGGGGCGGGGGCGCCGCCGCCGCACGCGGCCAGCAGCAGCGCGAGGAGTGCCGGGGCCAGCTTCGGAGCGCGGGGACGCAGGGCGCGCGAAGGCGCACGCGTAGCCGCGTTTCCGGGGTGAGGAGTCATGAGACCTCCACATCCGCGGTAAACGGAAGTTCAGGATTTCCGAAGGTGGAACGGTACGGTGGGGGCATCCGTGGGCACCAACATGCGTTGGCGACCGCTTTCCGCGCAAGGATCGTATTGCGGCATCGACGCAATACGCATCCTCATTCCACGGGATGGACGACGCGGATCGCGTTGCGGATGAAAGACTTGCGCGGAGGCGAGACGCGCTCGCGCGAAACCGTGCGTTTCGGCCGCCGCGTGCGCGAGGCCGCCGCGCGGCGTAGATTCCAGCGGTGATCTCGATCCTCCACCCTGTACGACGGTTCGGTAGCGACGATGGCCGCGAGCCCCGAAAGCATGATCCGCCGCCAGTGGGACGCGTGGAGCGGCCGCCCCGGCGGGCGCCGCATCTTCAGCCTCCTGCTGGGGCGCGTGGTCCCCTACACCGGCAGCATGGGCGCCACCGTCGAGGAGCTGCGCCCCGGCTACGCGCGCGCCACCCTGCGCGACCGGCGCCGCGTGCGCAACCACCTGCGCTCGGTGCACGCCATCGCCATGATGAACCTGGCCGAGCTCGCCACCGGCCTGGCGCTCAACTACGCGCTCCCCGAGACGGCGCGGTCGATCCTGAAGGGCCTCTCCATCGAGTACCACAAGAAGGCCCGCGGCACGCTGACGGCCGAGGCGAACGCGCCCGTGCTGCGGGACAACGCCGAGCAGGACCTCCAGCTCGAGACCTCGATCCGCGACGAAGCGGGCGACGTCGTGGCCACGGCCCGGGCGCACTGGCTGATCGGGCCGCGCAAGTAAGCCGCGGCCTGAACGTCGCCGCTCCCTCGCGCCGGACGCGCACGACCGCGTCCGGCGCTTCCGCGTCACATCCATCCCACCGTCCCGGGGCTCTTGCGCGAGAACCCGTGAAACTGCACTGTAAACCCTGCCACGATGTGCCATCCGTCCCACCATCGCAGCACCCGTTCTCCGTTGCGTGGACCGGCCGAACAGGCCCGTTCGTTTGCTGCCCCCCCGATCTTCTTCCGAGCCGTTCTTCCGATGCGCCTGTTTCCGTTGTTCACCCGTGGGAGCATGTGCCCACGCTGCGGCCGCCATACCGACCGCGTTCACACGCCCTTGCTGCTGCGGCCGGTGCGCCTGGCCTACCCCAACGCGAAGCGGCGGTACTGCACCGGGCCCGACTGCGCGTGGCGCGGGTTCGCGCTCCCCGTGCGCAGCGACGGCGAGCGCCCCTCGCAGCCGCTCACGCCGGGCTGAGGCCCGCGCCCGCGAACGACGACGGTCCCCCCGCTAGCGAGGAGGGCCGCCCGCAGTGTGCGCGGGCGGCCCTCCTGCGTTCGGGGCGGACACCGATTCGCCTCAGGCGGTGAGCACCGTGGCGATGAACGTGAGGCCGGCGGCGAACGACACCGCCACCGAGTACGCCACGCCCAGCATCACGTATTTCAGCGCGGTCACGAACCACCCCTGGCCGTACACGCGCTTCATCGCCACGTACAGGTAGACGAACAGCCAGAGCCAGAGCACCGCCACGAGCGGCGGCCAGCGGACGCCGATCATCACCAGGTAGGTGAGGAAGGCGAACGCGTGCAGGTGCAGCGCGAACACGAAGTGCTCCACGTAGAAGCGCCGGCCGCCCACGTACAGCAGCTTCAGCAGCCCCGCGAACAGCGGCAGCATCAGGAACATCATCTGCGGCACGTAGTCCAGGTAGCCGCGGATGAACTGCCGCGCCGCGTCGCGCGCCTCCATGCGGCGGAAGTGCTCGATGCGCGCGTTGGCCAGCGAATCGAGCTCCGCGTTCCCCGTCCGTATTTGCACGCCCTCCAGGAAGCTCATGCGGATGGGCGGCGGCGGGACCGGCGGCGCGACCCGCGCGGGCCCGGGGCGCCCGGCGGCGGCCGCGCCGGCGGGTAGGGCGACCGCGGGGACCGGCGGCCTCACCGCGGCCGCGGCCGCCGCGGGGCCTCCCGGCCCCGGGCGCTCCATGCGGATCGTGGTGTTGGCCAGCGGGTCGCGCAGCTCGGGGAGCATCGACAGCACGATGAAGAAGGCCACGCTCGCCACCAGGTACAGCCGGAACGGCGGGATGTACCGCGCGATCCGCCCGTTCATGTACTCGCGGGTGAGGTGGCCCGGGCGGAAGAACAGCCCGCCCACCGTGCGCGGCAGCGCCGAGTTGAGGGAGAACTGGTCGTCCAGCACCTCCATCAGCATGCGCCGCAGCGAGATGCGCACCTCCACCTTCCGCTGGCCGCAGTGCCGGCAGAAGTTGCCGGGCATGAAATCGCCGCAGTTGGTGCAGGGCCGGTCGGGCGTCTTGCGCTCGGTCGCGCGGAAGATGGGTACGCGCAGCTGCGGCGGGGGCGTTGCGATCGCCATGATTTTACTTCAGGGAGAGACGAAAAGCGGAGAAAAGAAACGAGACCGCGGGAGAGTGACACCGCTCGTGCCGCAAATCTGTATGCAGCGCGCCTTTACGGGAAGCCCCCCAGAGCGCCTCGGCGTCGAAGGGCGAATGAATTCGCTGCTTCGCTGCAACAACCACACGAAGTCCGCCTTCGCGGACTACCGGCCTCGGTGCCGCCGCGGCCCCGCTGCCCGCAAGAAATCTCGCGGCTCCCGATGCAACGTCAGCGCGCGACGAAGGAGCCGGCGCGCAGCGCCCCCCGTCCCTCCCCCCCAGGTTGTTTTCAGGTTGTTTGGGGGGAGGGACAGGCGCGCAGCGCCAGGGAGGGGGGCCCGCGGGGCCGGCGCAGCGCAACCGCCCGTCGTCTCTCGCTAGGCGGCGACCAGCGCCCGCGCGTCCGCGTTCCAGCGCCACGCCGACTCGCGGCCCTGCAGCTGCACGCCGCCGAGCCAGCGGTCGATGCCGTTCAGGCGGACGTGGTCCTCGCGTCCCTCCAGCACGGCGCGTCCGGTGTCGGTCAGACCCACCGCGCGGCGCATCTGGTCGTGCTCGCCGGGGGTGATCGTCACCAGCGGACGGGCGGCGGACGCGAGCGTCTCGAGGTAGTTGGCGAAGGTGGCGTCGCCGAGCCAGATGGGGTCCTCCACCTCGTGGTGCGAGGCGACGTAGGCATCGCCCATCGTCCCGGCGCCGCGCGAGATGACCTGCAGCGCCTGGTGCTCGCTGCGCGACAGGCCGTTGGCGGTGGAGGGGAACTGCTGCAGGTGCCGGGTGAGCGCGTCGGCCAGGTAGGGCAGCTCCAGCGTGTGCTCGGCCAGCAGCGCGGCGATGGCGTTGGGGTCGGGCGAGCGGAAGGCGTTCCACGCGGCGGCGCCCAGCGC
>DASQLJ010000158.1:0-11740 GCA_035630095.1 Longimicrobium sp. | reverse complement strand
TACGGCCAGGTGGTGCGCTACTTCGGCGCCGGCGAGGTGTCGCTGACCGGCGGCTACAGCCGCAGCAACGGCGTGGGCCAGACCAACGTGGGCCGCAACCAGCTGGTGGACTGGACCTACAACGTCCTCCAGCTCCGCGCGCAGACGCCGCGCTGGTACGCCGGCGCCTACCGCACCGAGAGCAACGCGGGCGAGAGCTACGCCGCCAACCGCTTCACCACCAACCGCGTCGCCAGCCCCGCCACCATCAGCGACGACTCGGTGCGCCGCATGAGCGACTGGCCCAGCTCGGGCCAGCTCTACGCCGCCGAGCTGCAGAACAACTTCCGGGTGATGCCGCTGCTGAACACGCAGGTCACCTGGGGCGGGCAGTACCGGCACGACGTGGTGAGCAGCGACCGCCAGTGGCTCACCGACCGCCTGACCGGCGAGGACCTCACCATCAACCAGTGGGGCGTGTACGCGCAGACCGAGACGCCGCTGGTGCCGCGCCTGCGCCTGCTGCTGGCCGGCCGCTACGACGACCACGACAAGTACGACCCGCAGTTCTCGCCCAAGGCGGGGCTGCTCTGGTCGCCGGTGAACGGGCAAACCTTGCGCCTCTTCTACAACCGGGCGTTCAAGAGCCCGTCCACGCTGCAGACCAGCTTCTGGATCCCCAACTTCGTCCCCTTCGTGGGCGTGTTCGGCAACCCCGCCGGCATCACCGTGCGGAGCATCGCGGACAACTCGGTGGTGCGCGAGTACAGCCCGCTGGTCCCCGAGCAGAACACCACCTGGGAGGCGGGCTACAAGGGGCTGATCAACGGCCGGCTGTTCATGGACGTGAGCGGCTACTACTCGCGCTACAAGAACTTCCTGAGCCCGCTGGTCACCATCGCCAACCCGCTGCTGGGGCCGGTGAACGGCACCGTGGCCTACGACAACGCCACCGGCAAGCCGTACCTGGACGAGGCGGGCGGCAACCAGGTGGTGCTGACCTACTTCAACCTGGGCCGCGCCACCCTGTGGGGCACCGACGCGTCGCTCACCTACGTGCTGAACCCCAAGGTCGACTTCACCGGCACCTTCAGCTACCTGAAGCTCGAAAACATCGGCGGGATCAACACCAACCTGGCCACCGACCGCGAGGCCACGGCGCTGAACTCGCCCAGCACCAAGTGGACGGCCGGGCTCCGCGCCCGCGACCTGGGCCGCTGGAGCGGCGGCACCACGCTGCGCTACGTGAACGGCTACCGCTTCGTCAGCGGCATCAACAACGGGCGCATCCCCACCTTCAGCACCCTGGACGTGAACCTGGGCTACCGCGTCCCCAGCATGCGCTCGACGGTGAACCTGGCCGTGGCCAACCTCTTCACCTGCCACAAGTACGACGCCACCATCGCCGACGGCGAGCAGTGCGGCATCGGCGTGAAGCACACCGAGATGATCAACATGCCCGCGATCGGGACGATGGTGTTCCTCGGGGTGCGGGTGGATGCGCGGTAACCGCGAACTGGTCCGCTAGTGCTAGTGCGTGAGTGCGCGAGTGCGTGGGGGATTCGTTCACCCCCACGCACCCGCGCACTTCCGCCCGCATCCGGTTCGCTAGACTCGAAGTCTCTGTTGTAGTTGAAGTTGCAGCCCGCCGTTGCAGTTCTCCCCTCCCCCGCGGAGCGCGGGGAGGGGCCGGGGGAGGGGGCCACCCGAGGCCGCGAAGATCCCCGTCCCATCACACGTTGTATCGCAGTTCCCCCCTTCTCCTGCAGTTCGGGAGAAGGGGCCGGGGGATGAGGGACAGCTCCACGCACCGGGACGCATCCAGATGACACGAACGCTGTTGGCCACCGTAGCCGCCCTGACCATGACCAGCACACCGCCCGAAGCCGCCGCGCAGCACGCCGCCGCGCCGCCGGCCTCCGCGTCCGCCGAAGCCGCCGCGCCAGCCTCCGGTACTTTCGATTGGCACACGTACACGGGGGCGGCGGGCACGCGGCGCTACCGGCTGTTCGTCCCCGCGGGCCTCCAGGCTTCGCGCCCGGCGCCGCTGGTGGTGATGCTGCACGGCTGCACGCAGGACCCCGACGACTTCGCCCGCGGCACGCGCTTCAACCACGCCGCGGCCGAGGCGGGCGTGCTCGTGGCCTGGCCCGAGCAGCCGGCCGCGCACCAGCCGATGAAGTGCTGGAGCTGGTACGACCCCGGCCACCAGTCCGCCGGCCGCGGCGAGCCCGCGCTGATCGCCGGCATCACGCGCGAGGTGATGGCGTCGCACGGGGTGGATTCGGCGCGCGTGTACATCGCCGGCGTGTCGGCGGGGGCGGCGATGGCGGTGAACACCGCCGCCAGCCATCCCGCGCTGTACGCCGCGGTCGCCGCGCACAGCGGCGCCCCCTACCGCGCCGCCAGCGACGTCCCCCACGCGCTCGCGGTGATGCGCACCGGCACCCCCGATCCCGCCATCCTCGCCTACGCGCTGCAGGACGCGCTCGGCGGCCGCGCCATGCCGCTCTTCGCCATCCACGGCGCGGCCGACGCGGTGCTGGCGCCCATCAACTCGCGCCAGCTCGCCGCGCAGTGGGCGGGCGTGCTCCGCCTCCGGTCCGCCGCACCCGAGCGGCTCACCGACGGCGGCCTGGGCGTGGAGCGCAGCCGCTGGAGCGGTGCGGATGGAAAACCGGTGGTGGAGCTGATGATCGTCGAAAGACTGGGCCACGCGTGGTCCGGCGGCTCGCCCCAGGGCACCTACACCGACCCACGCGGCCCCGACGCGTCGAAGGCGATCCTCCGCTTCTTCCTGGACCGATGAACGCAGTCCCCGTCTTCCCCCGGCACCCGGACCCGCTCCGCTTCTTCCGCAAGCTGGCCGGCGCGCGCCACGCCCTGGTCGACCGCGCCCGCGGAGAGCGGCTCACCTACCCCGAGCTCGACGCCGCGGCCGACCGCTGGGCGGCGCTGCTCCGCGCGCAGGGCGTGGGCCGGGGCGACGTGGTGGCGACGCTGGCGGGGAACCGCAGCGAGGTGGCGGCCGCGTTCTTCGCCTGCGGGCGCATCGGCGCCGCGCTGCTGCCGCTGAACTGGCGGCTCGCCGCGCCCGAGCTCGCGCCGATCCTGGCCGACGCGCGGCCCCGGCTGGTGCTGGGCGAAGACCGCTTCAGCAGTCGCGCGGAGGACGCGTTGCGTGGGACGGGTGACGCGCCGCCGTGGATCGACCTGGACGCCGACGCGCCCGCGCTCCTCGCGCGCGGCGGCTCGTCGGCGGACGACGTGGAGGTGGAGCCGGAGGATCCCTGGCTCGTCCTCTACACCTCCGGGAGCACCGGCCAGCCCAAGGGCGCCATCCTCCCGCACCGGCAGGTCTTCCACAACGCCGTGGCCACCACCACCGCGTGGGAGCTGGGCGCGACGGACGTGGCGCCCGTCTCCACCCCCTTCTTCCACACGGGGGGATGGAACGTGTTCGCCACGCCGCTCTGGTTCCGCGGCGGCACGGTGGTCCTCTTCGACCAGTTCGACGCGGACAGCTACATGGAGGGGATCGCGGAAGAGGGGATCACCGTCGCCCTGACCGTCCCCACCATGCTGCTGATGCTGATGGAGGGCCGGCAGTGGGGGCGGCCGCTCCCGCGCTTGCGCACCTTCATGTCGGGCGGCGCGCCGCTCCCCGCCGCGCTGGCGGACCGCGTGCGCGCCGCGGGCTACGCGCTCCGCGAGGGCTACGGGCTGACGGAGTGCGGCCCCAACTGCTTCGCCATCCCGGCCGAAGAGGCGATCCGCCGCCCCGGCGTGGTGGGCTGGCCCGTGCCGATGCTGGAGATGCGGGTGCAGCGCGAGGACGGCGCCGAGGCGGCCCCGGGCGAGCCCGGCGAGCTGCTCCTGCGCGGGCCGCAGGTCTTCGCCGGCTACCTGCGCAACGCGGAGAAGACGGCGGAGGCGTTCACGGCCGACGGATGGCTGCGCACCGGCGACCTGGCCGCGCGCGAGGCGGACGGCGCGTTCCGCATCTGTGGGCGGCGCAAGGAGATGTTCATCTCCGGCGGCGAGAACGTCTTCCCCGGCGAGGTGGAGGCCGCGCTCGCCGACTGCCCCGGCGTGGCCGAGGTCGTGGTCGTGGGCGTGCGCGATGAGCGCTGGGGCGAGGTGGGCCGCGCCTTCGTGGTCGCGCGCGCCGAGACCTTCGTCGCCGAGGCGGAGGTGATCGCCCACGCGCGGTCACGGCTGGCCGGCTACAAGGTGCCGAAGTCGATCGTCTTCCTCCCCGAGATCCCGCGCCTGGGCTCGGGGAAGCCCGACCGCCGCGCGCTCACCGAGGTGCCCGCATGACCACCGCGACCGCCGCCCCGCAGGCCAAGGCGTCCACCCTCCGCTCCACCCTGCGCTACGTGGAGGCCGAGCACGGCGCCGACGCCGCGGCCGCCGTCGTCGCGAGCCTGGGCGCCGCGGACCGCGAGCGCATCGCCGCCGCCGGCGCCACCGACGAGGTGCCGATCGAGCTGCTGCGCGCCCTCTGGGCCGCGGTGGACCAGGCGATCGGGCGGCGCGACGCCGGGTGGCCCGAGAAGTCCGGCGCTTACTCCATCCAGTCGCTGGGCGTACAGATGTACGGCGGGATCCTGCGCAAGAAGGACCCGCTCGAGTTCCTCAGCCAGCCCGTCTCCCTCTTCCGGCTCTACTACCAGCCGGGGAACATGGAGGTGGTCGAGGCCGAGCCGGGCCGCGCGGTCCTCCGCCTGGTCGGCTTCCCCGGCGACCCCGTGTTCTGCCGCCGCCAGACGGGCGGCCTGCTGCGCGCCGTGGAGCTCGCCGGCGGCACCGCCCCCTCCGTCCGCCACGTCCGCTGCGAGGTGGAGGGCGACGCCTTCTGCGAGTGGGAGCTGCGCTGGGATCCACCCGCGGCCTAGCGTCGGGTCATTACCGAATCCAGATCTCGCGTTTGTCGGAAGAAAAAGCAGGTATGTCGCTGGGATTCCAACGGCATGCCTGCTTCTTTCGAACTCATATCAATTCAGGAAGATGGCTCACGCAGAGCAGCAGAGGAGCAGAAAGACTGCGGAAGTTCTCCGCTCCTCTGCTGCTCTGCGTGAGACAAAGTGGTAATCATCCGCCGCCAGCACCCACCGTGCGCTCCTTCAGCATCTCCTCCATCCGCGACAGGCAGCGGGAGAACTTCTTCCCGTAGCCGCCGGTGAGGAACGCGCGCGGGAACAGCTCGCCCAGCGCCATGCTCGACGACATCGCCAGCGGCACGGCGCGGTCGTAGAGCTTGTCGATGAAGTGCACCCAGCGCAGGCCGTCGAAAAGCGCGTCGATCGGCTCCACGTGGCGTACCAGCAGCTCGTCCAGCGATTCCACCAGCGCCACGTAGCGGATCGGGTGCACCTCGCCGAGCGCGGCCAGCAGGGCGGGGAAGTCCGCCGCCAGCGCGCGGTCGCCGCCCGCCGCGATCGCCTGCGCCATCCCCGCGTCGTCCAGGAAGTACGCGCGGCCGGGGTCCGCCTCGAAGCGGCGGTGGCGGTAGTCCTCGCCCTCGATCTCGAGCACCTCGAACGCGCCGGCCAGCTCCTCGATCTCGCTCTTGAAGTTCTTCTGGTCCAGCCGGCCGCTGCCCAGCTCGTTCGGCACCGTGTTGGAGGTGGTCGCCACCCGCACGCCGTCCGCCAGCGCGCCGCGGAGGAAGGCGAGCGCCATCTTCAGGTTGCCGGGGTCATCCAGCTCCCACTCGTCCACCGCCACCAGCCGCCGCCCGCGGAAGGCGCTGCGCGTTCCCTCCACCCCCAGCAGGCCGATGGTGTAAACCAGCTCGTCGAAGGTGAGGTACGCGCCGGGGCCGGGGGATTCGTTCCAGAGCGCCGCCAGCAGGTGCGTCTTGCCCACGCCGAACCCGCCGTCCAGGTAGACGCCTCCGCCCTCGTCCCGCCCGCCGAGCACCTTCCGCAGCCAGCTGCCCGCCCCGCCGCCGCGCAGCTCGCCCGCGACCTGCCTCAGCCGCGCGACCGCCGCCGCCTGCGAGGGGTGGCGCGGATCGGGCCGGTAGTCGTCGAAGCGCTTGCCGGCGAAGCGCGGCGGGGGGACGAACCCGGCCACCAGGTCGGCCGGGTCAGGCCGCGCAGGGAGGCTGTCGATCAGCGTGTTCAGGTCGAGCAAACGGTCTCCGGATGGACAGGGTGCGAGCGCGCGCAAAGCTCGCCACCCGGTGTCCCGTGGACAAGGCGCGATCGGCGAAAACGCGGAATGCAGTGCCGGGCGTAGGGTCATCGCCCCGGTTCCAAACATGCGAGCGGTCCCGGGAGCATCGTCCCGGGACCGCTCACCTGTTCCGCCGGGCAGTACGATTTACTCGCCGCTCTCCGCGCCGCGCTTCTTCCGCTTCTGCGGAGGCTTCCTGGCGAAGATGCTCTCGGGGTCGTGCTCCCGCTCGCCGCTCGCAACCGCGTCGAAGTACTCCTGCGCATTGTATTCGGCGCGTACCTGCAGGTCCATCCAGTCGTGGAGATCATCCAGCTTCAGAGGCACTTCGTCGGGATGGCGCTTCGCCACCGCGAACAGTTGCACGAGCGCGGCACGTGCCTCGAACCGCCCCTCGGGCAGCAGCGTGAGAAGGCGCGGACGCACCTTCCATCGTCTGATCTCCTCGTCTTCTTCCATGACGCCCCCCGCGTGCATTTTCAGAAACATCTCAGCGAAGCGGCGGCGGGTCGACAGGTTGGGCTCGCCGATGCGCAGGATGAACTTGCGCACGGTCTCCACCCCCAGGCCGGTCCTGCGAGCGACGCCGCGAAGCGTCTGCTGCGCGACCTTGTCGACGGCGAACTGCCACAGCACGTCCGGCGGCACGTCCAGCCACCGCTTCGGCAACTCGGACCGGTCATCGCCGGTCGTACGGCCACTCTGACCACCAGTCGGTGTTTTCATGGAAGACGCTATGCGTCTCCCGGGCAACGGTCAATTGCCAGGGGGCCCGCCGCCACAACTCCGCCACGGCTGTCACAAAATGCTTTCGAGGTGAACGAAAGGACGCGGGCTCATCTACGGAGATCGCGCCCGAGAACACGCGAGCGGTCCCGGAATCATCGTTCCGGGACCGCTCTGCTTCCGTTCAGTCGCGAAAGCTACTCGTCAGGTGTCTCGGTGGACTCCGACTTCTTCTTTCGCTTCTGCGTGCGCTTGGGGATGCGGGCGAGAAAGCTCTGCTCGTCGTGCTCCCGCTCGCCGCGGCCGATCGCGCCGTAGTAGTCCTCGGCCCAGTATTCACCGCGTACCTGCAAGTCCATCCACTCGTGCAGCCCGTCCACCGACTTCGGCACTTCGTCGGGAAAGCGCTTCGCCAGCTCGAAGATCTTCGCCAGCTCTTCGCGCGCGAGTCCCTCGCCCTCGGTCAGCAGCTCGATGAGCCGCCGACGCGCCTTCCAGCGCTTGGTGTTCTGTTCCTCGGCCACGACGCCCTCCCCGTTTCGTTCAAGGTACAGCACTGCGAACCGGCGGCGCGTGGCTAGATTGGGTACACCGGTGCGGTTGACGAACTTCCGCACGGTTTCCGGAGCAAGCTCCACCATTCGGGCGACGACACGGAAGCTGTGCTTCGTGCACAGGTCCACGGCGAACTCCCAGACGAGCTGGTCCGGCACATCGAACCACTTCCGCGGCGCTACGGGCCGGTCATCGCCGGAGGTGTGGCTACTTTGACCACTATTGGACATTCTCATGGAAGACGCTATGCGGTCGCTTTCGAATCGGCAATAGTGGCCAGGGTGATCGCCACAACTTCGCCACCGCCCGTACAAATCGTCCGCGAGATGAACGGAATGATCGCCCCGTTTTCGACTTCCGAGCGGGGTGGCGACGAACGAAGCGTGAGCGGCCCGGGATCATGATCCCGGGCCGCTCATCCGTCCTTCCGGAGAGATCACGAACCGACTGTGCATCGAGCACGAAGCGCGTCCGTCTACGGCTCCTGGCGGCGCTGGCGGAGGAAGATGATGATCAGGCCGATCACCCCGATGATCGCGAAGCTGAACCACTGCACGGCGTAGCTCAGGTGCGGCCCGTTGTTCGGCGGCGGCAGGGCGACGCGGACCGGCGGGCGGGCGCGCGCGGAATCGGGCTCGGGGAGCTGCTGGAGGTAGAGGCGGACGAAGGGGCGGCGCTGCACCCGCTGCAGCGTGGCCAGGTCCAGCCGGCGGTAGGTCACCACGGGCGCGCCGTTCACCCGCGTGGTCGCCGGCTCGCCGCCGGCGCGCGTGCCCCGCGGGATCTCCTGCAGGATGCCCGTGATGGTGCGCGTTCCCGGCTCGGCGAAGGGCGCCGGATCGACCGTCGCCGCGTCTGCGGAGGGGACCCAGCCGCGGTTGACGAGCAGCGCCTGCGGTACCGCGTCCACGACCAGCGGCGCCACCAGGTGCACGCCGGGGTCGCCGCGGTTCGCGCGGCCGCGGAGCACCACCTGGCCGGCGGCGTCGTACACGCCCGTCGCCCGCACGCGGCGGTTGATGAACCGCGCGGGCTCGCGCTCGATGGCGGCGGCGACGGCGGAGTCGTACCTCAGCACCGGCATGCGCATCGCCGTCTCCAGCGCGTGGTTGCGCGCCTTGCGCTGCTGCAGCCGGTCGAGCTGCCAGAATCCCAGCCGCACGCACAGCCCGCACATCGCCAGGATGAACGCGGCCGCCAGCGCGCCGCGCAGGGTGAATCGCATCGTGAAAGTATCGAAAAGAGTCTACCGCCTGTTTGGAATCGAGGCGGGGAATCTACGTCCCGGCGCTGACCGCTGAAACCGCGATGCCCCGCGCACGCCAGTCCATCGCAAACGTGAAACGGCCAAGGTCGCACGTGCCTGACTCCGGGAGCGTTCGTGACGGTCAGCCCCCGACGCAATCCGCCCCTCCCGCGCGATGCACGGGAGGTGCGGACCACGTTGCCGAAACACCTGCGACTAGCGGGCTTCCGTGCCCTGCTTGTCGCGCGCGGTGAGCTGGTTGGGGGGGATCCACCAGTAGATCACGTCCTCCCACCACTCGGGGCCGCGCAGCTTCACGCCGCGGAAGCGCGAGCTCACGCCGTAGTATTCGGGGTCGAAGAAGATCGGCGCGTAGACGGCGTCGTCGATCACCGTCTGCTCGATCTGGCGCCACATCCCGCGGGCGCGGGCGGTGTCGGGCTCCACGATCACCGAGTCGATCAGCACGTCAAGCCTGGGGTTGCGGTAGCCGGCGAAGTTGGCGCCGCCCGGCGGAACGCTGGCCGAGTGCCACACGGTGCGCGCGTTGGGCCCCATCACCCCCGGCCCCCATCCCCATCCCCAGAACGAGCCGGTGAACTTGCGCCCGCGCAGCCGGTCGACCCAGGTGGTGCGCTCGTAGGCCTTGGGCACCAGGCCGATGCCGGCCTGCTTCACCATCGCCTGGATCGCCACCAGCATGTCCTGGCGCACGGGGTCGGCCGAGCTGTACTCGACCTCGAGGTTCAGCGGCTGGCCGTTCTTCTCGCGGACGCCGTCGCCGTTGCTGTCGACCCAGCCGGCCCGCTGCAGGAGCTGCCCGGCCTGCTGCACGTTGTAGGCGATCGGCCGCACGTCGGCGCTGTGCTCGCGCAGCTTGGTGGGGATCGGCGACAGGGCGGGCTCGCCCTCGGCGCCGAACATGGCCTGCGTGAGCTGCTGCCGGTTGATCGCCATCAGCAAGGCGCGGCGCACGACGGGGTCGTTCACCGGCGCCTTCTCCACGTTCCACACGATCCACCCCGGCCGCACGCGGGCGGCGCTGGCCAGGCGCACCGTGGGCGCGGCCTGCAGGCGCTCGCGCTGGTCGGCCGTGACCTTGTTCAGGTCGCCCTCGCCGTTGATGAGCGAGGTGAGCCGCGCGCTGGGGTCGGGGACCACGCGCACGATGATGCGGTTGAGCGACGGCCGCTTCGGCGCGTCGGTGTTCGCCTCCACCACCGCCTCCTGCCCCTTGTTCCAGCGCACGAAGCGGAACAGCCCGTTCCCCACCGGCCGCGTGTTGAACGAGGCGAAGCGCATCCGCGCGGGGGGGATGCTGTCGAGGAGGTGCTTGGGAACGGGCACCACCTCGAGGAGCGAGTTGAAGGTGGCGGCGCCGCTCTTGGCCAGCTTCACCTCCACCGTCATGCTGTCCACCGCGCGCACCGACTGCACCGCGTCCACGTCCTGCTGGCGGGTGGAGGCGACGGTGGAGTCCTTCATCAGCCCGATGGTGAACACCAGGTCGGCGGCGCTGGTGGGCCGGCCGTCGTGCCACCTGATGCCGGGGCGCACGTGCAGCAGCACGGTGGTGGGGTCCTTCTGCTCCCAGCGCTCCAGGAAGTCGGGCTCGTAGTTGCTGAGCGTGCTGTCGCGCTTCCCCAGCGCCCGGAACATCAGGTGCACCAGCTGGTACGCCGGCGTGGCGTCGTAGGTGATGGGGTTGAGGTTGTCGGCGTCGCCCTCGCTGAGCACCACCAGCGTGCCGCCCACCGGGCCGCCGCCGAACGTGTTGTGGTTCCCCGGCGGCGGGGCTTCATCGCCCCCCTGCGCGCCCTGTCCCGCTCCGCCGCCCGCGTCCCCGCCCCCGCACGCCGCCAGCCCCAGGGCCGCCAGCGCCACCCAGGTCCCGCCGGTGATCCGCATCGTCGCTCCTCCGTTGTCTCTTCAGGACCGGTGCGTCATCCACACCCCGTATTCGGCATCCGCCGCGATCAGAGCAACTTTCGCACACCTGCGTCGGGACGGGCGGTTCGGGTGAGATTGGACCGGGGCTCACGCCGACGCTCTGGTGCGTGGAGCAGAGTCCCGCGGGGCCCCCTCCCGCGCCTGAGAGCGCTCGCCCTCCCCCGCTTCGCGGGAGAGGGTGGTGGGCTCCGCGCGGCCTGCGGGTTTCCGCACACGAGGACGATTCGGTGTGGCCGGGTGCCCGTCCCACAACCTCTCCCGGAACGGGAGAGGTGGACGCCCTCAGGCGGCCGGAGAGGGCCCCGCCACCGGAGCGCATGACATTCCACTCCCTCACCGAACCCATCCGTCGACGACTCGACCCCCGCCGCCCGCCCGGAAACGCACTCGCGCACCCGCGCAGTTCCCGCACTCACGCACCCGTTCGCGGTTCCCGTCCCGCGCGCTAGAACCGATCGAACATCCACGGCTTCGGCACCTCGAACGCGCGGTCGAGCATCTTCACCACGTCGGCGCCGTTGAGGGTGGCGAGGCCGCCGGCCAGCGCCTGCCACGGCGCGATGGCGCCGATGTAGATGCGCGAGAGCGTCTGGATCGGCATGGCCAGCTCGGCGTCGCAGCGGCCGCCGGTCCACGGCTCCACCTGCATGGCGCCGCCCTCGATGCGCACCCGCCAGGGGCCGCGGTTCTCGGGGATCTGCGCGTCCTCCACCTCCAGCTTCAGCGTGAGCTCCGCCTCGCTGGCGAGGGAGCGTGCGTTCAGCGCGTCGGGCACGGCCAGCACGCGGAACATGGGCCCGCGCACCAGCGTGGCCGAGGGGAACCACAGCCGCCAGCTCGGCGCCTGCAGCAGCGGCAGGCGCGGCTCCTTGATGCGGTCGCCGAAGCCTTCCTCGGGGTGGGCGCGGTAGGCGATCTCGCGCCACTGGTCGCCCAGCGTGCTGAGCCAGCCGTAGATCCCGCGCTGCGCGCCGATGGTGAGCCAGGCGCGCTCCTCCACCTCCAGGTAGCGCCGGTCCAGCGGCAGGTCGGCGCGGTAGCGCACGATGCAGTAGCCCTCGGGCACGCCCTCGTCGCTCCAGTAGACCACCGCGGCCT
>DASQLJ010000157.1:0-2260 GCA_035630095.1 Longimicrobium sp. | reverse complement strand
AGAGCGGCCGGAACGCCGAGAACAGGTCGGCGAGCTCGGATCGGCTGGCGCACATTCGACAGTACACCCCAAGGGTTGGGGTGTGGGGGCACCGTTCACAATATGCACTTTTGCCTTCGAAAAGGCCAAAGTCGAGCTGAGAACGATCGACCGACTCACTGGAAGGCGCTGATCCGCAGGCGACTCAGATGACTCCGAAAACTATGATCTCTGCCACGCACGAACTCGAGCAGGTGTACGAGGAAGCCGCACGGTCCGGTCTGTACACGACCGAGCAGTTGGAGCGCATGCGTCGGATGCGCATCCGTCCGTCCACGCATCCTATCCGCAGCTCGGACAATCTCGTGAAGAAGCGGCCGGCTTGGCTCGCGTTCGTCCTCCGCCTGTTCTCCTGAATCGCGCCCGTGCTGTTTCTCGACACCAGCGCGCTGGTGAAGGCGTATCTCGACGAGCCCGGTAGTGACGTGGTTCGCGCGATCATCAAGGAAAGGCGCCCCTTCGTCTACGTGTCCAACCACGTCGCGCTGGAGACGCTCGCGGCGTTCGCCAGCAACCTGCGCCGGCTTCACATCCAGCCGAAGCGATACCACCGCGCGCGGGCAGAATTCTTTCGCGACTTTCCCGGCGGCTTCACGGTGGTGGAGGTGCCGGCAGAGGTAGTGGAAAACGCGATGGAGCTTGCCGACACCTACCGCGCGCTCGGCGTCGGGAGCATCGATCTCGTCCACGTGGCGACGGTGGAGCGGCTCGCATGGGCGAACGGCGGCGTGCCCACCATCGTCTGCGCGGACCGCGCGATGCGGAATTTGGCGGCGGCGGCGGGGCTGGGGGTGTTCAATCCCGAGACCGACGATCCGGCCGCGCTTCCACCCCCGGGCTGAACGGTCCGCATCGCCCGCTACGGATCGTGTAGCAGATTGAACCCCGCAGCGTTATGTGACGCAGGCGGGGTTTTGTGCGTCTTGGCTGCATCGACAGGCCAGCGGCGGCCGGCGGCGGTATCCACACGCGTCCGGCCGAGCCGTACGAATGGCGGTCTGTCGGCCAGGAGAACGCAGGCCGGGGCAGTCCCGGCGCGATACCCGTACCAGGCCAAAGACGACCATGCGCAAGATCCTTCTTCCCCTCGTGGCCGCGCTGGCGCTGGGCGCCTGCGGCGACGGGACCGGCAGCAACGGTGCCCGCACCCTCACCATCCGCCTGCACGACGCGCCGGGCGACCTGAAGGAGGCCTGGGTGAAGGTGAGCCAGGTCTCGCTCCAGGGCACCAGCTCGGCCGACAGCGCCTCGGGGAAGGTGGTGCTGCTCGACACGCCCACCGGGTGGCTGAACCTGACGCAGCTCACCGGCGCCAGCTTCGCCACGCTGGTGAACAACGCGCAGGTGCCGGCCGGCAAGTACTCGCAGCTCCGCTTCGTGGTGTGCGAGGCGTACGTGGTGACCCGTGACGACAGGGTGTACGCCACGCAGGGCGCCACCCTCCCCGCGGGGGTCGCGTCCACCGGCCAGCTCCAGGTGCCCAGCGGCTGCCAGAGCGGGCTCAAGGTGAAGCTCCCCGGCGGCGCGGTGGACCTGGCCGACGCGTCGCAGATCGTGTCGGTGGACTTCGACGTGAGCCAGAGCTTCGGGCACCAGGCCGGCAACTCGGGGCGCTGGGTGATGCACCCGGTGCTCACCGCCACCAGCGTGGGCTTCAGCGGCAGCATCGCGGGGACGGTGGCGCTGGCGCAGGGCGTGGCGCTCCCCACCTGCGGCGGCGCGGCGGTGACGCTCGCCACCTTCAGCCCGCGCGCGGTCGCCGGGGCCGACTCGGTTTCGGGGGCGGTGTCGGCGGCGGGGGCGTATTCGATGGCGGTGGCGCCGGGCACCTACACCATGACCTATGCGCCGGCGTACAGCTTCACCAACGGCGACTCGCTGTTCGTGGCGGCCACCCCGGCGCCGGCCACTGCCACGGTGGCCGGCGGCGCCACCAGCACCGTCGACTACACCGTCAACACCGCCACCTGCAAGGTGAAGCCGGCCTGATCCGGCGCGCTTCTGCAGATGGAGAAACCGGGGGCCGCTCACGCGAGCGGTCCCCGGTTTCGCGTTCGCCCTCGTCCCGGCGGGGCGCGGGTGTATCTTCCAGTCGACAGGGAAAGGCTCGCGGGGGGCGGACGGACGGCGACCGGAGGGACGATGACGCAGACGATGCGGCACAACGTGTTCGCGGGGGCGGGGTTCGACCGGGCGGCGGCGCTGCGCCGCGACCGCGCGT
>DASQLJ010000156.1:0-3535 GCA_035630095.1 Longimicrobium sp. | reverse complement strand
CTGCGACGAGAGGTCGGTGCGCGCACTCCACGAGAAGCGCGCGATCGTCGCCACCTGCCGCAGCCGCGGCGGCAGGGTGACGGTGTGGCCGCCGAGGGTGGCGGTGGCGCCCTCCCACCGCGCGAGCGCGGCCAGCGGCTCGGTGCCGTCGGCGACCGCGCGGAGGTAGCGCACCAGCGCCACCGCCAGCGCCGCCCGCTCCAGCGCCGGGCCCGCCGGGACGGACCGGGCGCGCGCGACGGAGTCGGCGTGCACCACGATCTTCAGCAGCGTCGTCTCGGTGACGACGTAGGGCATCTCGCGGAGGTCGGCCCGGAGCGCCCCCTGCAGCGCGCCGGCGCCGGGGACGTAGCGCACCGTGTCGGCGTCCTGCGGGAGAAGCGCGCAGGTCGCCCGCAGCAGCGCCCGCCACGACTCCGTCGCGCAGATGCGGTTCACCCCCACCCGCAGCAGGTACGTCTCCAGCTCCGCCTGCGCCCGCTCCACCAGGAAGTTCGACGCGCCCACCGCCATCTCCGCCGGCGAGAGCCCGAACGCGCGGCGCCCCCCTTCGGCGGGAGGACGCACCAGCGCCGTGCTCGCGCCCCCCACCGAGGCCTTCCGGAAGCGCTCGCCCACCTCCTCAGTCCCCTGCGGGTTGCGCACGAGCTGGACGCGGATGTTGATGCGGTCGGCCGGGATCCCCGCGCGGCGGAGGAAGCCGGCCACGTACTCGGCGCGGCGCTCGGCCAGCGCCTGCGTGGCGGGGCTCGGCGTGTTGCCGGAGTAGTCGGCGAAGCCCAGCACGTCCACCGCCTGCGAGTCCGCGTCGAAGGTGTGCTTCGCGTCCGCGGCCTGCTTCGCCAGCAGCGCCTGCATCGTGGACGGCAGCGTGTCGCGGCCGCGCTCGAACGGAAACTCGCCGGTCCCCACGCTGGCCGTCCCCAGCCGCCGCGCCGCGTTCAGCAGCGCCCGCTCGGCGTTGTCGCGCGCGGCGACGATCGCGCTCGGCAGCGGCAGCGACGACGCCGCGTCGCGCCACTCGCCCAGCTCGGTGCCCGTGAAGCTGCGGCTGATGGCGGGCAGGCGGAGCGCGCACAGCTTCGCCAGCGCCGGCACGGTGCGCGCGTCCGGCGCCCGGCAGGCCAGGTAGATGTCCCACGGCGTCGCGCCGTTCGCGAACACCGGCACGCCGGCCCCGTCGACCGTCGCCGCGGCGGCGGGTGCGGGGAGCGGGGCGGCGGACGGAGCGGCGGGGGGACGCGGATCCTGCGCGGCGCCGGCCCCGGGCGTGGCGCACATCGTCACGACGGCCGCGGCGGCGGCCACCAGGCGGTATCTCATGAAAGGCGGGTGGGGTGGCGGGACGATGGCGGAGGCGAGAGATCCCATTGTGCCGCGTCCGTGCGGCCCGGGTCAAGCCCGTCGCCGCGGCGGGGAGCGGACGGACAGGGAGCGCATCGCCTCCATCGCCCAAAGCAGGCGCAGGCGACGCGGGGCTCGCGCATCCCCCCATCCCGATTGGATGAGTCATCGCTTCGGCCCACCGGAGCCGACTCGAACGGACGATTTTTTGCACTGGGGCGTGCGGAGGCCGAGCATGGCGGGCCTGCTACCCGCGGGGAAGCCGAGTTGCGTTCACGAGCCGGTGTTCGATGACCGACAGAACAATCCGGGAACAATCCGGCGGCCCAGCCGCCCCGCGGGACAGCCGAACGACTCGGCGCCCCGCCCGGCGGAGCGTCGCGCCCGCCCACGTGTGCCGTCCCTCCCGTACATACCCGGCCCAATCCACGCGCAGAGCCTGAATGTCACGAGACACGCACCCGCCGCTCACCTGCTACCTGTCGGGCGTGCACAGCGGCCCCAACCCCTCGCCCGGGCTGGGCGTGGCACGCTCGCTCCGCGAGGCATACCCGCACGCCCGCCTGGTGGCGGTGGACTACGGGGTGGAAAGCTCGGGGCTGCACAGTGAAATCTTCGACGAGGTGTGGCTGCAGCGGCCCTGGAAGGAGATCCGCCTCCCCGTGTACCTGGCCGCGGTGCAGGAGGTGCTGGACGGCGGCGCGCTCTGGATCCCCGGGCAGGACCTGGAGGTGGAGTGGCTGGCGGAGTCGCTCGCCCGGCGCGGCGGCGCGCTGGTGCCGCCCCCGGCCGCCCTGCACGCGGTGGCCAAGCCGCGCATCGAGGCGGCCGCCGCGCTGCCGTTCGAGATCCCCCCGTTCGTCTCGGCCGACCGGCCCGACTGGGAGCTGCACGCCTTCCTGCGCGAGCACGGCTGGCGGGTGTGGGTGAAGGGGCCCAACTACGAGGCGATGCGCGCGGGCGACTGGCCCTCGTTCCGCTACGCCCGCGCCGTCCTGGCCGACACCTGGGGCACCGAGAGCCTGTTCCTGCAGCGCCACGTCCCCGGCGCCGAGGAGTCGGTGGCGTTCTGCGCCTACCAGGGCGAGCTGCTCGACTGCGTGCACATGCGCAAGCACACGCAGACGCACGAGGGGAAGACGTGGGCCGGCGCCGTGGGGCCGGTGGAGCGCGAGGTGGCCCAGGCGCTCGCGGCGGTCCTGGCCGCGCTGGAGTGGACCGGCGGCGGCGAGCTCGAGTACGTCCGCGCGCCCGACGGCACGCTGAACCTGATCGACTGGAATCCCCGCTTCCCCGCGTGGATCCACGCGGCCTCCTTCGCGGGGCACAACCTGCCGGCGCGGCTGGTGGAGGCCGCGGGGTTCGGCGCGCCCGCCGCGGCGCCGTTCCGCGGGCGCCAGTTCACGCGGGTGGTGATGGAGATCCCGGTGCTTGCGGCCTATCCCCTCCCCGCCGTGCGCGACCCCCTGGACGACGCGGCGGTGGGATCCAAGCACCCTTCGGGGATGCCCGACCTGGCGCGCCGGCTGGCCGAGGCGCGCGGCGGCGCCCCCGCCGACCCGCGCGCCAACGGGAAGAAGCACGACCGCCGCCCCCGGCGGCGCCCCGCGCCCACCCCGCCCGCCGCCATGCAGTGGGACCTGGACGAGGCGCTGGTGGACGAGCTCCCCACGCCGCGCCGCATCCTCCTTCCCCGCACCGCGCAGGAGCGCTTCGCGCAGGTGGAGCGCGCGCTGGCGGCCGGCGCGGGCGGGCCGGTGGAGCTGGGCTTCGGCTACAGCGTGAAAACCAATCCCCACCCCTCGCTGCTGGCGCTGGCCGAGCGCACGGGGATGCTGGCCGAGGTGATCAGCGGCGCCGAGCTGCGGCGGGCGCTGGAGGCGGGCTTCCCCGCCGAGCGCGTGGTGCTGAACGGCCCGGCGCAGCAGTGGCCCGCCGGCCCCGAGCCCGACGGCGAGCTGATGGCGGCCTTCGCCGACTCGCCGCAGAGCTTCGCGCGGTGGCTGGACGGCGGGCCGCCGCGGGCCCGCTACCTGGGGCTGCGGCTGCGGCCGGTCACGGTGGAGGCGTCGCGCTTCGGCGCCAGCCTGGGCGCGCCCGAGCGCTTCGCCGAGACGCTGGCGCAGCTCCGCGCGCTCCCGGCGGGGCAGGCGCTGGGGCTGCACTTCCACTTCGCCAGCGACGTGCTGGG
>DASQLJ010000155.1:0-4145 GCA_035630095.1 Longimicrobium sp. | reverse complement strand
TGCTGGGGCACAGCATCGGCGAGTACACGGCCGCCTGCCTGGCGGGGGTGATGGAGCCCGCCGACGCCGTCCGCCTGGTCGCCGCGCGCGGCGCGCTGATGGGATCGCTCCCCGGCGGCGCCATGCTCGCCGTCCCCCTCCCCGAGGCCGAGGTGGCGGCGCTGCTGGGCGACGCGCTGTCGCTGGCGGCGGTGAACGGCCCGGAGCTGTGCGTGGTCTCGGGCCCCCACGAGGCGGTGGAGCGGCTGCGCGCGGCGATGGAGGCGCGGGGGGTGGCCGCGCGGCCGGTGCGCACCTCGCACGCCTTCCACTCGCGGATGATGGACCCGGTGCTCGACGCCTTCCGCGCCGAGGCCGCCCGCACCCCGCTGCGCCCCCCGCGCATCCGCTTCCTCTCCAACCTCACCGGGCGGTGGATCACCGACGGCGAGGCGACGGATCCCGGCTACTGGGTGGAGCACCTGCGCCGCACCGTCCGCTTCGGCGACGGGATCGAGGCGCTGCTGGCCGATCCGGACGCGGTGCTGCTGGAGGTGGGGCCGGGGCGGGCGCTGCGCGGCATGGCGCGCTGGCACCCGCGCAAGCTCCCCGGCCAGGTGATGGCCGCCTCGCTCCCCGCCGCGCGCGACACCGCGGGCGACCACGAGTCGATGCTGAACGCCGTCGGGCAGCTCTGGCTGGCGGGGATCGAGCCGAAGTGGGCCGCGCTGCACGGCGGCGCGCGGCGCAAGGTGCCGCTCCCGGCGTACCCCTTCCAGCGCAAGCGCCACTGGGTGGACGCCCCGGCCGACGGCGCGCGTCCCGGCTCATCCCGCCTCGCGTCCGGCGAGCGGGCGGCGCTGGCGGACTGGTTCCATCTCCCCACTTGGCGGGAGTCGGTCGCTCTGGCGGCGGCGCCCGGCGCGGCCGCGCTGCGCGACGCGGGGCCCTGGCTGGTGCTGGCGCCGGAGGACGGCCTGGGCGACCGGCTGGCGTGGCGGCTGGCCACCACCGGCGCCGACGTCGTCCGCGTGCGCCCCGGCGAAGGCTTCGCGCGGCTGGGCGACGACGCGTGGGCGGTGGATCCCCGCTCGGCGGAGGACTACGGGCGGGTGCTGGACGAGCTGGCGGCGACCGGCCGGCGGCCCCGGCGCGTGGCGCACCTGTGGGGGGTGGAGGAGGCGGGGGACGACGGGGAGGACGGGGGCCTGGGCGCCCTCCTGGCGCTGGTTCGCGCCCTCGGCGCGGGCGGTGGCGGGGAGATCGACCTCTGCCTGGTGACGGCGGGGGCGCAGGAGGTGGCCGGCGGCGGGGTGGAGCGCCCCGAGCGGGCGATGCTGGCCGGCGCGGCGCCGGTGGTGGCGCGCGAATACCCGTCGATCCGCTGCCGATCGATCGACGTGGCTCTCCCGTCCGCCGACTTCGAGGCGGCGCGGCTGGTGGAGCGGCTGGCGTGGGAGATGGCGGCCGGCGGCGGCGAGCCGCTGGTGGCGTACCGCGGCGGCCGCCGCTGGGTGCGCGCCTTCGAGCCGGTCGCGCTCCCGGCGCCGACAGTGGACGGCTCCGCGTCGATCCGCCAGGGCGGGGTCTACCTGGTCACCGGCGGGCTGGGGGGGATCGGGCTGGAGCTGGCGGCGCACCTGGCGCGGACGGCGCGCGCGCGGCTGGTGCTGGTCGGCCGCTCCCTCTTTCCCGACGCGGACGACTGGGACGCCTGGGTGCGCGGCCACGACGCCGCCGACCCCGTGCGGCGGACCATCGAGCGGCTGCGGGAGATGGAGGCCGCCGGCGGGGAGGTGCTGGTCCACCGCGCCGACGCGGCCGACCTGGGGGCGATGCGCGGCGCCCTCGCGGCGGCCGAGGCGCGCTTCGGGGCGGTGCACGGGGTGATCCACGCCGCCGGCGTGGCCGGCGGCGGGCTGATCCGCACGCGCGCGGCGGAGGACGTGGCCGCGGTGCTGGCGCCCAAGGTTGCCGGCGCGCGGGTGATCGGAGCGCTCTTCCCCGAGCCGGGGCTGGATTTCGTGGCGCTCTGCTCGTCGCGCATGGCGGTGGCCGGGCGCGTGGGGCAGGCCGACTACGCGGCCGCCAACGCCTTCCTGGCCGCCTTCGCCCGCGCGTACCGGGCGCGGACGGGGACGCCCTCCGTGGCCATCCACTGGCCGGCGTGGGAGCGGGTGGGGATGGCGGCGCGGGCGCGCGGCGGCCAGTCGCCGGCGCCGGTGCGCGTGATCGGCCACCCGCTGGTGGACGCGTGCGTGGCGGAGAGCGGGACGCGCTCGGTCTTCACCACGGCGATGTCGCCGGAGCGGCGCTGGGTGGTGGACGAGCACCGCATCGCCGGGCACGCGGTGGTCCCCGGCGTGGCGTACGTGGAGATGGTGCGCGCGGCGCTGGGCGGCGGGCGCGGCCGGCCGGTGCGCTTCCGCGACGTCTTCTTCCTGAACCCGCTGCGGGTGCGCGACGGCGAGGTGCGCGAGACGCGGCTGGAGCTGGAGCGCGAGGGCGACGGCTTCCGCTTCGCCGCGTGGAGCGGCGAGGGCGCCGCGCGGCGCGACCACGCGCTGGGCCGCGTGTCCCTGGGCGAGCCGGCCGCGCCGCCGCGGGTGGAGCTGGACGCCATCCGCGCCCGCTGCGGCGAGGAGCGCGCCGACGCGCGCGAGGACGACCGCGAGGACGACCTGGGGCCGCGCTGGCGGAGCATCCGCGGGCTGCGCCTGGGCCGGCGCGAGCTGCTGCTGGAGCTGGAGCTTCCCGCCGCCTTCGAGGCCGACCTGGAGGAGATGGACTTCCATCCCGCGCTCCTCGACCGCACGCAGGGGATCGCCAAGAACTTCCTGGCCGGGGCGGGCTACTGGCTCCCCTTCGGCTACCGGCGGCTGGACGTGCACGCGCCGATGACGCGCCACCTCTTCGGCTGGGCGCGCTTCCACGAGGGGGACGGCGACGGCGAGACCATCACCTTCGACTTCACCCTGGCGAGCCCCGCCGGCGAGGTGCTGCTGGAGGTCGACGGCTTCGTGCAGAAGCGGATGAAGGACCCCGGCGCCGAGCTGCGCGCGCTGGCCGGGGAGGAGGCCGCGGCCGACGCGCCCGCGCCGGCGTCCTCCGGCGGCGGGATCCAGCCGGAGGAGGGGGTGGAGGCGTTCGCCCGCATCCTGGCCTGGGGGGTGGAGCCCGAGGTGGTGGTCTCGCCGGAGGACTTCGAGGCGTGGCGGAGCGGCACCGGCGACGCCTCCGTCCTGGGCGCCGCCGCCGGGGACTCCCCCGCGCGCGCCGGCCGGGCGACGGAAGCCGCCGCGGGGGACGTGGAGGGGCGGCTGGTGCAGGTGTGGCAGGAGGTGCTGGGGATCGAGCGGGTGGGGGTGGACGACAACTACTTCGAGCTGGGGGGCGATTCGGTGCAGGCGATCCAGATCATCCACCAGGCGAAGCGGTACGGGATCGCGCTCACCCCCGAGCAGTTCTTCCGCCACGAGACCGTCGCCCAGCTCGCCGCCGCCGTCCGCGCCGCGGCCGCCGCCCCCGCCGTCGCCGCGCCGGTGGAGGAGCCGGCGCCGGAGGAGGCGGCGCCGGAGGAGGCGGCGCTCGCGCCGGCCGGCGTCTCGGAGGCCGACCTGGCGCAGCTCTCCGCCCTCCTCCGCCGCGCCGACGCGCGCCGCGACGCCGATCCCCCCGTCCCAAACCCCGTCTGATACCAGTTTGCAGACATCAGCCCGGGATCAAGGATTCTAATAAAGGATCTCACGCAGAGCAGCAGAGGAGCGGAGAACTTCCGTGATCTCTCTGCTTCTCTGCGGCTCTGCGTGAGCCATCTTCCCGGAATTTTCCGGAACGAAGCTCCGATCGAAGCCCGCGCCGCAATCGCACGCCCCAGCCGCACCTGATGGAAAACGTAGAAAGCATCTACCCGCTCTCGCCGATGCAGCAGATGATCCTGCTGCGCCGGATGGAGGCGCCCGAACGCGACGAGTACGTCGAGCAGATCACCTTCGACCTGCACGGCGAGCTGGACGCGGGGGCGCTGGAGCGGGTGTGGCGGCACGCGGTCGCGCGGCACCCGGCGGCGCGGACGGCGTTCTTCTGGGAAGGGCTCGACCAGCCGCTGCAGGTGGTCCGCCGCCAGGTGGAGACGTCGCTGGAGCTGCGCGACTGGCGGGGCGGGG
>DASQLJ010000154.1:0-2711 GCA_035630095.1 Longimicrobium sp. | reverse complement strand
GCACCCCGCCGGGCATGCGCAGCACGGCGAAGCGCGCCAGCGGCGGGTGGTCGGCGCGGAACGGCGTCGCGCGGTCGTCGCGGAGGAAGTCCCGCATCGCCTCCTTGGCGGCCTCGCCCGGCAGGCCCCGCCAGTCGTGCACCGTCCAGGGGAGCTCCACCCGGGGGTGCACCTCCTGGAGCGGCTCGGGGAAGGCGTCGAGGTGGAACGAGGTGCGCAGGGCCGCGTGCCGGGCCGCCAGGCGCTCCCATGCGCCGCGGAACCGCGCCAGGTCCAGCGGCTCGCGCAGCGTGCAGACGAACTGCTGGACGTAGAAGCCCGGCAGGCGCCGGCCGTGCGCCAGCATCGCCTCCTGCGTGGGCGTGAGCGGGTAGGTGTCCCCCGCGTCACCCGCGGGCACTTCCACCGCGTACGATCCCGCCGCGTCTTCGTCGGCGCACGTCCAGGCGTGTTCTCTCATCGGATGTCCGTCCCCGTGTGGCTCGGGCGAGATCAGGAACCGTGACGGCGGTCGCGCCGGACGGTGGATGGTTTTGGTCGCGGGCCGGGTCGCCCGGTTCTTTCCCCCCGTGGACGACCGCCGGACGATCGGCAGGCGATCGTCCGACGATCGGGCGGACGATCGGCAGATCACCCGCGCGGACGACCGCGGACGACGACGTAAGGACCGAAAACGGACCAGGGACGAACGGGATGACCCCGTCGTCTCGGTCTACGGATGTGCGGCTCGCGGCGGGCTCGGGCGGCTGGAGGCGTGACGACGTCGCCTCCGCCCGCGCCGGCGGGCGGATCTCCCGGGCTTCAGCCGGGGCCGGGGCTCACCGCGTGCGGGGTGCGTGGAGGCGCGGGGAAGCCATGCAACCGCTCCCGCGCCTCCGCTCGTTTTCCGGGGATTCGGCTCCGGCCCGCGCGTGGCTCACAGGCCGAGCCAGTAGTTCACCTTCAGCAGCAGCACGTTGGTGGCGGGCGAGCGGGCGCCGTCGAACAGGCGGCCGAAGTCGCGGCCCAAGCGGAACGAGCCGGGGTCGTCGTAGTTCTGCCGGCCCTGGCTCCACACCAGGAAGAGCGTGCTCCCCGGCCGGTACTCCCACCGCAGCACCAGGTTGCTGCGCAGCTCCTTCACGTTGAAGTCGGGTTGGCTCCACGTGTATGCGGGCGCGGCGGCACCGTCGTCGGTCACGCCGTACACGCCGCCGGCCAGCGACAGCTCGCCGCCGTACGGGCGGAAGCGGTCGCCGAAGCCGCCGGCGCGCGGGCTCACCACTTCCCGGAAGCCCGTGTAGCGTCCGGTCGCCACGAACGGCTGCGCGTAGAACTCCAGGGTGAGCCGCGGGGTGAAGGCGTAGTCGAGCCGCGTGGTGAGCGACACGGTGGTCTGGTCCAGGCTGGCCATCACGTAGTGCGGCGCGCCGGTGGACCCCTCCTCCGCGGCGGTGGCCACGTAGGCCCACGCGTCACGCCCGCGCGACACGTCGGGGCCCAGCGACAGGCGGAAGCGGCCGCTGGGGCGCACCGTGGCGTAGGCGCCGGCGTTCCATCCGCCGCCGCCGCTGGTCCACTCGCGCCAGCCGCCGGTGTACACGTGGCCGCTCGCCACCTTCCGGTCGTCGCTGATCAGCGTGACGCTGAATGACGTCTGCGCCGGCGCCGCCACCGCCGGGCCGCCGCGCAGGACGTCGGTGCGGAGCGCGGGGAACTCGTGGTCGCCGCCGAACCACAGCCCCCAGTTGCTGCGGAAGGTGCCGCCGCCGTTCACGTTCAGCCCCGTCCCCAGCCGCTCGCCGCCGAAGCTGTAGCCGTTCCAGCCGTTCAGGTTGATCTCCCACCCCCGAAAGGCGCCCTGCGGGTCGTAGTGGTTGTAGCCGATCCAGCCCCCCTGCAGCAGCCAGTCGGTGGTGCGCTGGTAGCCCACGTCGTTCATCTCCAGCCCCGGCGACCGGGCGTGCGCGTACAGCCCGCCGCGCAGGTAGCCGCCGCCCGTCTTCTCCACCCGCGCGTTGGCCAGCCACCCCGTGAGCGAGGTGCGCGTGGGGTCGAAGTCGAGGTGGTCCGCGTCGGGGCGCTGGAAGTAGTGGCCGGCGCGCTGCTGGATCCCCGCGATCGCACCGGCGCTGCCGCTCACGTGCGTGCCCAGCACCGAGGCGCGCGCCTCGTACCGCCCCCCGCCGAAGCGGTGGCGGCCGTTGAGCCCGGCCAGGTACGCGGCGTCGGTGAGAAACGACAGCCCGGGGTCGCCGTCCAGGCGGCGGTTCACGGCGGTGGCGATCCCGCCCACGGCGCTGTTCCCGCCGCCGAAGTCACGCTCCAGCCGGCCCACCGCGTAGTTGGTGAGCGGCTCCACCATCGCCGACCGCTCGGGGCCGCCGTCCACGAAGCGCACCGACTCGCGCCCCGTCAGCGCGTTGAGCACCCCGATCGACCACCCCCGCGACGTTTTCCCCGAGAGCTTGGCGGCGCCCAGGATGCGGGTGACGTCGGGGCGGTCGGCGTAGAGCGCGCTGTCGGGGTTCGGGCCCTGCGGCGCGCGCCCCAGGCGGCGCGAGTAGAACGGCTGGTCGTTGCGGAAGCCGTTGCCGCGCACCGCGTAGGGGAAGGCCAGGTCGAACGAGAAGATGTCGGCGCCCTCGGTGAAGAAGGGGCGCCGCTCGGCGAAGCGGGTCGGGAAGGCGGTGAGGTTGACCTCGGCGGGGTCGGCCTCGACCTGGCCGAAA
>DASQLJ010000153.1:0-10641 GCA_035630095.1 Longimicrobium sp. | reverse complement strand
CGTGATCAACGTCAAGAAGACCGACCGCACCGGCGCCGTGGTGGCCATGAAGGTGGTGCACCCGCACGACGAGCTGGTGCTGATCACCCGCCAGGGGATTATCAACCGCCAGGGTGTGGACGGGATCCGGCTGATCGGCCGCAACACGCAGGGCGTGAAGCTGATCAACCTGGAGAAGAACGACGTGGTGATGGACGTGGCCCGCGTGGTGAACGAGGACGAGGAGCCGCGCCCGATCGCCGCCGAGGACGACGGCGCCGTGCAGGAGATGGTCGCCTCGTCGGCGCTGGAGGACGTGATCCTGGAGGATGGCGACGAGGGCGACATCGACGAGGGCGACGACGCGCCTCCGGCGCTGGACGACCTGGCCGACGAGCTGAGCGACGACGACGGCCCGCACCCGCACGACCTCGACGACGCGTTCGGCGGGGAGGACGAATCGTAGGCGCTCGGACCCGATGACCCGCTGGTTTCACACGGAGTCAGCGGAGTCAACGGAGTTAACCGCGGGATGATGGACGAAGGGCGGAGCGCCGCGAGGTGCTCCGCCCTTTTTCCGTTGTCAGCGGACGAAAAGATCTCACGCAGGGCAGCGGAGGAGCAGGGAAACCTCGGTGAGCGCTCCGCTTCTCTGCTGCTCTGCGTGAGACGGTGTGAGCCGTGCGGCTCGCGGGACCTTCCCCACGGTGCGGGTGTCCCCGGGGCCCGGCGGACAGTATCATCCCTCACAACGGGGTGGATCGATGATGCGCGAGGAGGGGTGATGCTGATCGACCTGATCCAGGTGCCGTACGACTCGGGGCACCGCGGGGCGCGGATGGGCGGGGGGCCGGGGCACCTGGTGGCCAGCGGCGCGGTGGAGCGGCTGCGCGAGGCGGGCGCCACGGTGCGCGAGACGGCCGTGGGGCTGGAGCCCGGCTTCACCGCCGAGATCGCGGCCACGTTCGACCTGGCACGCGCGACGGCGTTCGCGGTGCGCACGGCGCGAGGGCGGGGGAGCCTGCCGATCGTGCTGGCGGGGAACTGCATCAGCGCGGTGGGGACGCTGGCCGCGCTGCCGCACCCCGGCACCGGCGTGGTGTGGCTGGACGCCCACGCCGACCTGAACACCCCCGAGACCACCACCAGCGGGATGGTGGACGGGATGGCGCTCTCCGCCGTCCTGGGCCGCTGCTGGACGGGGATGACCGCGCGGATCGACGGCTTCGCGCCGATTCCCGAGGAGCACGTCCTGCTGGCCGGCGTGCGCGACGTGGACCCGCCCGAGCGCTACTTCCTGGAGCGCTCGCGGGTGCTGGTAGCGGGGCCCGAGACGCTGCGCGGCCGCGGCACGCTGGCCGAGCGCCTCGACGCGCTCGCCGCCCGCGTGGAGGGCGTGTACCTGCACATCGACCTGGACGTGCACGACCCCGGCGAGGGCCGCGCCAACGACTTCGCCGCCCCCGGCGGGCTCACGGCCGAGGAGGTGCGCGCGCTGGTGCACGAGGTCGCGGGCCGCATCCCCATCCAGGCCGCCGCGATCACCGCCTTCGACCCCGCGGCCGACGGCGACGGGCGGATGCTGGCCATCGCCCTCGACCTGCTTCGGACGATCGCCGAGACCGGCATCGAACGGCAGGCCGACGGCGACAGCTCCACCTGGTGAGCGCACCCACGCCACGAACGAGAACCGCGGGAGATCGCCTCGATCTTCCCGCGGTTTTTGGTGGCGATCGGATATCCTGCATTCCTCACCAACCTCGAAGATGTCATCCTGACGCCGACCACGCCGTTACCTCGAAGTGAACGGTCGCTCGCAGGCGGAAGGATCTATACCCCGCCTTCGAGCGACAGGCCGGCGGTCGCTCGAAACCATGCCATAGATCCTTCGGGCGCCGCCAAGCATTGGTGCGAACGTAAGGCCGGTGCAGCGGCGCCGCTCAGGATGACACCGTTTGGCTTTGCACGGCTGATCGTGAAAGAACGGAGGCATCATGCTGTTCCTCCGTTTCCTCCGTTGCTCCGTGTGACATAAGTCGTTGGCTTAACCAACCCTCTGCTGCGAACTCAACCCGTATCCACCCAGCTCAGTTCGGGCTCGCGCGGGATCTCGCCGATCTCGGCGGCGTAGCGGTAGTAGGCGCGCAGGCCGTCGATCATCGGCGCGTCGAGCTCGTACGAGAGGCCGGCCCAGTACGCGTCCAGGAAGTCCGGCGCGAAGCCGAAGCGCTCGGCCCAGCGCTCCGCCAGCGCACGGCGCTGCTCCAGGCCGTAGGCGCGCGAGTCGAGCAGCGCCCGGTGCAGCGCGCGGAGCTGGGCATCGGTCCCTCCCGCGGCCTGCCAGACGGCGAAGGCGAACGGCAGCCCCGTCATCTCCCACCACACCGCGCCCAGGTCGTAGCGGAAGGGGAGGTCGGGGAAAAGCCCGTCGCGCAGCGCCACGTCGCCGATGAACAGCGCGGCGTCGGCGCCGGCGGCGAAGGGATCCTCGCGCGCCTGGTCGAACCACGCGGTGCGCGGCCGCACGCCCCACTTCTTCGCCAGCAGGATCTTGAGCAGCACCACCGACGTGGCCGACGCGGTGGGCATCGCCACGGTCGCGTCCGCCAACTCGGTCGGGTCGACACGGGAGAGGAAGAGGATGCTGCGCACCGGCCCGCGCGACCCGATCACCAGGTCGGGGAGCACGCGGTAGCGCTCGGCGTTGCGCGCGTACTCGATGCTGGAGCAGGGCGCCACGTCGATCTCGCCGCGCTCCAGCATCCCGTTCAGCACGCCGGGAACGCCGGGGACGATCTCCACTCCCGGCGGCGCGCCGCAGTCCATCAGCCGCGCGTGCACGGGAAAGCAGTTGCTGTAGACGATGTGGCCCAGCCGCAGCGGCGGGGTGTCGCTGGCGTTCACTTCCACGTCTTTCCGCGGGAACGAAAGCGCCGGCGGACACCCGTCCGCCGGCGCACGCCAAAGTCTGCCGCGCGCCCGCATCCGTCAATAGCGCGGCGGCGCGCGGCCGGCCTCCGGGCTGGACAGACGCACCCGCCCGCGCTACGCTCCTGCCGATCCCCCCCGCCCACCCGAACCGCCGCCGATGGCCCGAACCCCACCCGCGTCCGCCCACCTGGCCCACGCCGACGAGCAGGGCCGTCCCGTCGCCGCGTCGCCGGCGCAGCGGCAGGCGCTCCGCGTCCTCCAGGCGGCGTGCATCCTCGTCATCCTCGCTGCCGCCACCTACAAGACGTTCGAGCTGGACCGCTTCTTCGTGCCCAAGGAGCTCACGCTGAACGTGGCGGCGCTGCTGGCGGGGGTGCTGTGCCTGGGCGCGGCGCGGCGGGCGGAGGTGAGCAAGGTGGACCTGCTGCTGGGCGGCTTCCTCGCCCTCTCGGCCGCGAGCGCGGCGCTGGCGCAGAACCCGTGGAACGGCGTGCGCGCGCTGGCCATCAGCGTGTCGGGGATCGTGGTGTTCTGGTGCGCGCGGGCGCTGGGGCGGGCGGGGCTCTCGCGCCCGCTGGTGTGGGCGATCGGCGTTGCGGTGGCGCTGGGGGCCGGCGTATCGCTGGCGCAGGCGTACGGGGTGCGCACGGACTTCTTCTCCATCAACCGCTCCCCCGGCGGCACCCTGGGGAACCGCAACTTCGTGGCGCACCTCTGCGCCTTCGGGCTGCCGGTGCTCTTCCTCTGCGCGCTGCGGGCGCACCGGGTGCTGGGCACGCTGCTGGGCGGGGTGGGGGTGGCGATGGTGGCGTGCACGCTGGTGCTCACCCGCTCGCGCGCGGCGTGGCTGGGGGTGGCGGCGGTGCTCGCCGTCTTCCTGATCGGCTTCCTGCTGGTGCCCCCCGCGCGACGCAGCATGGGAAGCTGGTCGCGGCTGATGGTGCTGCTGCTGTGCGCCGGCGGCGGCGCGGTGGCGGCGGTCTCGCTCCCCAACACGCTGCGCTGGAAGAGCGACAACCCCTATGCCGAGACCGCGCAGGGGCTGGTGAACGCCCGCGAGGGGAGCGGCGCCGGGCGGCTGAAGCAGTGGAAGAACTCGGCGGCGATGGCGGCCGCGTACCCGCTGCTCGGCGTGGGGCCCGGGAACTGGGCCGTGCGCTATCCGCGCTACGCCCGCGCGAACGATCCATCGATGAACCAGAACGAGCCGGGGATGACGTCGAACCCCTGGCCCAGCAGCGACTGGGTGGCGTTCGGCTCGGAGCGCGGGATCGCGGCGCTGGTGCTGCTCCTGCTCGCCTTCGCCGGCCTGGGCGTGGCCGCGCTGCACCGCATGCGCGCCGCCCGCGACGCGGAGGAGGGGCTGGCCGCGCTGGCGCTGGCCGCGACGCTCGCCGGCACGCTGGTGGTAGGCGCGTTCGACGCGGTGCTGATGCTGGCGCTCCCGTCGCTGCTGGTGTGGGCCTCCCTCGGCGTCCTCTCGGCCGACGAGCCGGGGACGTGGGACGTGCCGCTCCCGCTGCCGATCCGCGGCCTGGGGATGCTGCTGCTGATCGCGGTGACGGGCGCCTTCGCGGTGAAGAGCGGCGCGCAGCTCATGGCGATGGCCGTGTTCGACGGAGCGGGCACGGTAACCGGCCTGCGGCAGGCCGCGCGGCTGGACCCCGGCAGCTACCGCATCCAGCTCCGCCTGGCCCGCGCCGCCGGCACCTGCACTGTCCGCAAGGCGGCGGCGGACGCGGCGCACGCGCTCTTCCCCGAGGCCGCGGCGCCCAAGGGGCTGCGCCGCGCGTGCGGTGGGCGGAGGACGCGGCGGCGCGGGTAGGGCCGGACCGAGGACGCGTCAAAAGGGGCTCGGCGCATGCGGCGGCGGCCCCCTCCCCCGGCCCCTCCCCGCGCTCCGCGGGGGAGGGGGGAACTGCGGGTGAGCGTCCCGGGGCTCGTCGCGTAACTCCATCTCTGATAGCTCGATCCGCGACGGCGCATTTGATGGCCAGCGCGCGGTGCACGTCACCTGACCCCAGCCGAGAAGCGAGCGGACGATGCCTGCCGATTTCCTCATTTACGGATCGTACGGATACACCGGGCGGCTGATCGCCAGGCGCGCGCTCGAAGTCGGCCTGCGGCCGCTGCTGGCCGGGCGCGACGCCGAGAAGGTGCGCGCCCACGCGGCCGAGCTGGGGCTGGAGCACCGCGCCTATTCGCTGGACGATGCGGCGGCGGCGGACGCGGCGCTGGAGGGGGTGCCGGTGGTGCTGCACTCCGCCGGGCCCTTCTCGCGCACCGCGGCGCCGATGGCCCAGGCGTGCCTGCGCACGAAGACGCACTACCTGGACATCACCGGCGAGCTGGGGGTGTTCGAGGCGATGGCGGCGATGGGCGCCAGGGCGAAGGAGGCGGGGGTGATGCTCCTTCCCGGCGCCGGCTTCGACGTGGTGCCCAGCGACTGCCTGGCCGCGCACCTCAAGCGGCGCCTCCCCACGGCCACGCACCTGGCGCTCGCCTTCACCTCGGTGGGCGGCGGGATCTCGCGCGGGACGGCGACCACGATGGCCGAGAACGCCGCGTCGGGCGGGGCGGTGCGCCGCAACGGGCGCATCGTCCCCGTGCCGGCGGCGTTCCAGTCGCGAGAGGTCGACTTCGGGCGCGGGCCGGTGAGCGCGACCACCATCCCGTGGGGCGACGTGTCCACCGCGTTCCACAGCACGGGGATCCCCAACGTGGAGGTGTACACGCGCATGGCCCCCGCGCAGCGCCGGATGATCGCCGCCACCCGCCACCTGGGCTGGCTGCTGGGCTCGGGCCCCGTGCAGAAGCTGATGAAGAGCCGCATCGGCAAGGCGCAGCCGGGGCCGACCGACGAGGAGCGCGCCCGCGCCTTCTCCCTCCTCTGGGGCGAGGTGATCGACGGCGACGACCACCGCGCCGTCTCGCGGATGCGCGCGCCCGAGGGCTACACCCTCACCGCCATGACAAGCGTGGAGATCGTGCGGAAGGTGCTCGCCGGCGACGCCCCCGCCGGCTTCCAGACCCCCTCGCTCGCCTACGGGCCGGACTGGGTGCTGGAGATGGAAGGCGTGACGCGGGAAGACGTGGAGTAGCCCTCACCCTGCCGCTGCGCGGCTGTCCCTCTCCCGAACTGCAGGAGAGGGACCTCGGGCGCTTCGCGCCGGCTCATTCATCGCTGCGGAAATTACATCGGGAGCAGCGGGGCTTTCTTGCGCGCACCACCACTTCGGCCGCGCCAAAGCCTGTAGTCCGCGAAGGCGGACTTCGTGTAGTTGTTGCAGCGATTTCAATCGCCCTGCCCCCACGGATGGCGGCGCTGAGCAGCTCCCACCGCGAAGCCCGGCGGACGCCATCCCCGCCTACAAATCCATCTCCCAGTACTGCCCCACCAGGTCGGTCCCGAAGCTGTCGTGCGTCTCCTCCGAGGTCAGGCGGTAGCCTTCGGCCTGGTAGATGTGGCGCGCGGCGTCCAGCACGCTGTTCGTCCACAGCACGATGGAGCGGTAGCCCTTTTCGCGCGCGAACTCGGTGCACTCGCGCACCAGCCGCTTGCCCACGCCCAGCCCGCGCGCGGACGGCTCCACCAGCAGCAGGCGGAGCTGCGCCACCGTCTCCGACTTCCGCACTACGAACACGCACCCCACGTTCTCGCCGCCGCGCTCCGCGATCCAGCACCGCTCCCACGCCGGGTCCCAGTTGCGCACGAACCCCGCGATCACCTCGGCGACGAGCGCCTCGAAGCGCTCGTCCCACCCGTATTCCCGCGCGTAGAGCACGCCGTGGCGCTGCACCACCCAGCCGTAGTCGCCCGCGCGTGGCGGGCGCAGCAGGTACGGCGGCCCGGGCTCGGCGCGCGGCTCCAGCAGCGCCTCCACGGTCCCCAGCGCGGCCACCAGACGCAGCCGCTCGTCGTCGCCCAGCGGCTGCAGCAGCGCGGCGACGTCGGCGCGGGCGCTCTCGTTCAGCCCCGCGAACGTCTCGCGCCCCTGCTCCGTCAGCCGCAGCAGCTGCACCCGCGCGTCCGCGGGCGATGCGACGCGCTCCATCATCCCGCGCGACTCGAAGCCGCGCAGCATGCGGCTCAGGTAGCCCGCGTCCAGCGCCAGGTCGCGGCCCAGCTCGGTGGCGGTGGGGTCGCGGCGGTGGGCCAGTTCCCACAGCACCCGCACCTCGGCGAGGGAGAAGCCGCTGTGCAGGTGCCCCTCGTCCAGCACCCCGATCCGCCGCGTGTAGAAGCGGTTGAAGCGGCGCACGGCCGCGACCTGCTCGTCGAGCGATGGTGTGGCTGTCATCCGAATCTCAGGCTGGGAGGCCGAGTGGTGTCTGGTCTAAAGGGTAAAGAGGAAAGTTGACTTAGTCAAGCATACTCGTACTCGGCCGCTCACGAGGAGCCATCCGCGCGCACCGACAAGCCTCGCGCAGTTTGCGAGGCTTCCCATTGTTCTAGCCTGCGGCTTCAGCCGCTCTTCGCGATTTCTTTCGACCCACTCCGATCGGTCCTCGCGCCCGCACGGCAACTTTCCCCACCGACCCTGATCGAATCGCCCACGATTTTTCCCAACTTTCCCGGCCCGACTCCGATCACCCTCCAACCGCCTTCTCGCGCCGCCCCGGCAACTGGCGCGGGCGCAGCAGTTTGCACAGATTTCGGCAGCGCACGCCCGGAGCCTTCCCGGGCGTGTTCTTCGTCCCTCGCCGGCCGCCGATGCCACGCACGCACCCGTTCCGCACCCTGATCACCGCCGCGCTGCCGCTTGCCGCGTGCGCGCTGCTCGCCGCGTGTGACGTGCGCGCGGTGGAGGGCGGGCGCGCGGGCGGCGTGCCCGAGGGGCGCGGACGTCCCCCGGCTACGGAGGCGCCGGCCGTGGCAGCGCCGGGCACCGGGCAGTTCCGCGTGGCGTACGCGCCGGTGCGCGACACCACCTTCGCGCGCTGGCAGGCCGACTTCCGCGAGGCGCGCTTCCTGGAAGAGATCGCCACCTGGATGAACGGCTTCGTGCGCCTCCCGCGCGACATCACGCTCGCGTTCGCGGAGTGCGGCGAGTCCAACGCCTTCTATCATCCCGAGAACAGCACCGTCACGGTCTGCTTCGAGATGGTGGACGAGCTCGACCACCTCTTCGCGGAGGACCGCGACCGCGACCAGTCGGTGAACGACGCGCTCCTCTTCACCACCATGCACGAGGTGGGGCACGCGCTGGTGAACGTGCTCGACCTGCCCATCACCGGCCGCGAGGAAGACGCCGTCGACCAGCTCGCCGCGCTGATCCTGGTGGACGGCGCCGAAGACGGCGACGAGGCCGCCATCAACGGCGTCCGCGGGCTGCCGGAAGACGGGCAGATGGACGACCTGGCCTTCGCCGACGAGCACGCGCTGAACGGGCAGCGCTTCTACAACGTGCTGTGCCTGGTCTACGGCCAGGACCCCGACGCCTGGGCCGACTGGACGCGCGACGGCACCCTCCCCGAGTGGCGCGCCGAGCGCTGCCCCGCCGAGTACGAGCAGACGCGCGCCGCCTGGCAGAAGCTCCTCGGCCCGCACCTCAAGGACGACCCCCTCTAGCCGCCCGATCCGCGTCCTCCTCCTCCCTGGCGCGGGTCTTTCCTGATTCTAACTGCGGTTTGGGCGTGTTCGGCGCCGAGGCGCCGAACCGGGCTGCGCGCGCGGTAGGCAACGATACGACTGTTGCCAACCGCGCCGGGCCCACGGCGGCGGACCCGCATCTTTCCCCTCCGGCGGCCCCTGCGCGCCGCCGCCGCGTTCCCGGCCCTCCGGGCGCGCATCCCTCACGCAACGCCCGCGGCCACTTGAACTTGCAGTTGCAGTTCTCCCCCTTCTCCTGCAGTTCGGGAGAAGGGGGCCGGGGGGATGAGGGCCGGCCGAACCTCGCCAGCCGCTCCGCCCGCGCTACATTCCCCGACGTCTCTCTCCCCATCCCCCCGCGACTGACCCGAGCCCGTGCCGCACAAGCACCGCCCGCTGATCCTCGGCCACCGCGGCGCGCCGTTCGACGCGCCCGAGAACACGATGCGCGCCTTTCGCCTGGCGCTGGAGCAGGGCGCCGACGGCGTGGAGCTCGACGTGCAGCCCTCCGCCGACGGCGTCCCCGTGCTCCTGCACGATGACACGCTCGACCGCACCACCGACGCGATCGGCGACGCGGCGCTGCTTTCGTGGGAGCGTATCTCCGCCGCGCGCAGCGGCGGCGAGCCCGTGCCGCGGCTGGAGGACGCCATCGCCTGGGCCGCCGAGACCGGCGCCTTCCTGAACGTCGAGATCAAGCGCCCCGGCGTCGAAGCCGCCGGCCTCGCCGCCGTCGAGGCCGGCGGCCGCACGCGGCAGACGATCTTCTCGTCCTTCATCCCCGAGTCCGTCGCCCTGGTGCGCCAGCTCGCCCCCGACGCCGCCTGCTGGCTGCTCACCGAGGGCTGGAACGCGCGCACCCTCCAGCTCGCCGCCGACCTGGGCGTGGGCGGCGTCTGCCTGAGCGCACGCCGCGCCACCCCGGCCGCGCTGGCCCAGCTCGAAGCCGCTGGCCTGCCGACCATCATCTGGACCGTCGACCGCCCCGCCCGCATCCGCACCCTTCTGCGCGCCGGCGTCTTCGGCATCATCACCAACCGCCCCGCCCTGGCCGTCCAGATCCGCACCGAGCTGGAGGAAGAAGACCGCGAAGCAGGCTGAGAGCCGGGAGAATCCACAGCATCCGTCACGACGATTCCCGCCTTTCCGCACGAAATCTTACCCTCGCGATGAAGTAGCCACGAGCGAAGCGAGTCCCGTCCCTCCCCTGCAGTTCGGGGGAGGGACAGGCGAGGCACGAGCCAGGGTGGGGGGTTCGCGGCGCCGAGGACCAGCACTCCGCCCGTTCTACCGCCTGCTTTCGGCTGGGATCGGTCGCGCCCCGGCGGCCCGCGCCCTTCGTGGTCCGCCGCTTGCCCTTCCCCAGCGTGCGCGCCGCGCCACTGCCGGGCGCGCGCGCCACCACGCAGGGGCCGGAGCCAGATGATCCTGACCATCGCCGCGGCGGCGCTGCTCCAGCAGACGCCCGCCGTTCCGCAGCGCGACACCATTCCCCGCGCGCGCATCGACACGATCTACATCGGCCGGCGCGACACCGCCGCCGTCCGCCCGCCCGTCGCGCCCCCGTCCTCCACGCCCGGCGCGGTGGCCGCCGCGCCGTCACCCGTGGCGGACAGCGCGGGGATCTTCGACTCGCCGGCCACGCGGGCGCTGGTGGAGCGCACCATCCGCGCGGGGGCGCAGCTGCCGGCGGAGCTCGCCGACTACACCGCGCACATGGACGCCGCCGTCTACCTCGCCCTCCGCACCGACACGGCGCAGGTGGGCGAGCTCCCGGTGACCGTCGACGAGTTCGCCGGCGAGGTGCAGTGGGCGCGCGGCAACAACCTGGTGCAGCGCATCCGCGGGCACCGCGTGCGCATGCTGGCGCCCACGCCCTACACCGTGGGCTCGCTGATCGAGGCGCCGTGGGTGATCCCGCACCTCTACGGCAACACCATCACCGTCTTCTCGCTCGCCGCCTCGCCGGGCGGCCGCGCGCGCGCCTCCAACGCGGTGCACCCGTTCTCGTGGCGCGGGCTCGACTTCTACCGCTACACCGCGGGCGACACCGTGCGCGTGCGCACCCAGCAGGGCGTCACCACGCTGGTGCCCGTCACCGTGCGCCAGCGCGCCGGCATCACCGACACCGCGCGGAC
>DASQLJ010000152.1:0-2858 GCA_035630095.1 Longimicrobium sp. | reverse complement strand
GGGCTCCAGCGGAACAACGCGTGGAGGGGGCCCGGCGTGACGATGGATGCGTGAGGGATGCGCGCCCGGAGGGCCGGGACACCGCCGCGCGAGCTCGAGCGACGCGGATCCGCTGCGGCGCTTGGCGCGGCGGGGGCCCGGCTGCGTTGGGCACGGCGGTATCGTGCCCTACGCAGCGCGCAGCCCGACCCCGCGCAGCGGGGGCACGCCCAAGCTCCGCCGTTCCCCGTCTTCCGAAACGTTTCGGTGCGGGCCAGGTAAACGCGATCGTCCGTGCACTCGTCTCATGGCTGTTCACGTAGGTTCGAGCCGGCTATCCCTGCACGAATGCGAGCGACCATGATTCCCCCGCCCCTCGTCTCCATCCTCCGGACCGCCGTCGCCGCGCTGGCGGCGCTCTCCGTCACCACCACGGCACACGCGCAGGAGCGGCGCGCGGACATGCCGGTGGCGCCGTCCACGCGCGACTCGGTGGCGCTCGCCGCGGCTGCCGTGGTGGAAAGCGGCTACGTCTTCGCGCGGAAGGGCGGCGAGGCGGCGCGGGTGCTGCGCCGGGGCGTGCGCGCCGGGCGGTACCGCCCGCTCGCGACGGCGTCGGCGCTGGCCGATTCGCTCAGCGCCGACCTGAGCCGCGCCGCGGGCGACCAGCACCTGCGGGTCGTGTTCAGCGTGACGCCGCTCGACGCGCCGCCCGGGCAGGGGCGCACCGCCGCCGACTCGGCGCGCGACCGCGAGAACGCGGCGTGGCGGAACTACGGCCTGCTCCAGCTCGAGCGGCTGGACGGCAACGTGGGGTACCTGGAACTCGGGCGCTTCGACGACCCGGCGCTGGCCGGCGGCACGCTGGCGTCGGCGATGGCGTTCCTGGCGGGGACCGACGCGCTGATCATCGACCTGCGGCTGAACGGCGGCGGGCATGCGGCGATGGACGCCCTGCTCTCATCGTACTTCATCCCTCGCCCCACGCTGCTGAGCACGCTGCACCGCCGCGCGCCCGGCGACACCGCGCAGCTCTGGACGCTGGCGGAGGTGCCGGGGCCGCGCTACCTGGACCGGCCCGTGTACATCCTGGTGAGCGGGCGCACCTTCTCGGCCGCCGAGGCGTTCGCGTACGACCTGCAGGCGCTCGGCCGCGCCGTGGTGGTGGGCGAGAAGACGCGCGGCGGCGCCAACCCCGGCGGGTGGACCATGCTCGGCCGGCACTTCGGCGTGTTCGTGCCCACGGCGCGGGTGGAGAGCGCGGTGACGCACGGGAACTGGGAGGGCACGGGCGTCCGCCCCGACCTGGCCGTGGCCGCACCGAACGCCAAGGCGGCGGCGCACCGGGCCGCGCTGCGGCGGCTGGTGGCCGAGCAGGCGGCGGCCGGGCGGGCGCCGCGCTGGCGCGAGGCGCTGGAGATGCTGCGCGCCGACGACGCGCGCACCGCCAGCGCCTCGCCCGCGCCGCGCTGAGCACGTCCATGCCCGCCCGCCGCGCGACGTGACCGGCACCCCGCCCGACGTCGACGCCATCGAAGGGATGGCCCACCGCGCGCGCGCCGGCGACGAGGGCGCGTTCGCGGCGCTGGCGGCGGCGGTGCGCGGGCAGGTGCGGCGCTGGGCACTGGCGCGGACCGGCGACGCGGACGACGCCGAGGACGTGGCGCAGGCGGTGGTGATCCGGATGCACCGCGGGCTGGGCGGCTTCGAGGGCCGCTCGCGCTTCACCACCTGGCTCTACCGGCTGACGGCCAACGCCGCGGTGGAGTGGGCGCGCGGACAGGCCCGTCATCGCCGGAACTTCGACGACGGCGTGGCGGGGGAGCCGGGGGTGGGGACGACGGACCGCATCGACGCGATGGAGAACCGGCGCGCGGCGGAGCTGGTGCGCGCCTTCCTGGCCGAGCTTCCCGGGCGCCAGCGCGAGGTGCTGGACCTGGTGGACATGCAGGGCTTCACCCCGACCGAGGCCGCCGAGATGCTGGAGATCGAGCCGCCGACCGCGCGCGTGCACCTGCTGCGCGCGCGCCGCGCCATCCGCGAGCGGATCCTGGCGGCGCACCCCACCCTGCTGGACGACCGATGACGAACGACTGCGAGCGCGCACGCGCCTGGATGCTGGAGGCCGACCTCGCCGAGCTGCGCGGCGGGGGGAGCTCGCCGCAGGCGGAGCACCTCGCCGGGTGCGCGGACTGCCGCCGCCGCGCGGAGGCGATCCTCGCCGGGATGGCGGAGCTGGACGGCGCCCTGGCGTCGCTGGCACGGACCGGCACGGATGCGCGGGTGATCCCGCTCCGCCGCCGCCCGTCCCCCGCGTGGCGGGCGGCGCGGTGGGCGGCGCCGCTGGCTGTGGCGGCAACCGTCGCGGCGGTGGTGCTGGCGCGGCCGCCGGCGCCCGCCGGCGAGCCGCCCGGCGTGACGGCGGAGCGGATCGCGCGGGTGCTGTTCCCCCGCGCCCCGGTGGCGCGCGCGGCGGAGGGGCGCAGCGTGGCGGTGCTGCGGACGAACGATCCCGGGGTGACCGTGGTGTGGGTCTACTGATACGGATCCCCACGAACGCCGTTCCGCGAGCGGCGGTTGCGTGAGGGATTCGCGCCCGGAGGGCCGAGACGCCGGCGCGCCCGCGTCGGTCGCCGCGGGAACGAGCGAGGCCATGGCGCGCCGGCGGCTCGGCGCCGTTGGCAACGGCGGTATCGTTGCCTACGGCGCGCGAAGCCCGGCCCGGAGCGCAGCGGAGGGACACGCCCGCATCCCGCTATTCCGTCTCGGGCCCCGGCACCGACTTTTCGGACTCCGTATGATAGGGGGATGACGATGAAGACCACGACGATCGCGGTGCTCGCCGCCGCGCTGCTGGCCGCCGGATGCGACAGCCAGCG
>DASQLJ010000151.1:0-5573 GCA_035630095.1 Longimicrobium sp. | reverse complement strand
GTGATCCACATCGACACCGTGTCGCCGGCGGCCTCGGGGAGGCGCTGCCACAGGGTGAGCTGCAGGGGGACGGCGCCCGGCGCGGGGTTCGGCGCCAGCCCTTCCGGGGCGCCCTGGTCGCGCCCGCGGGCCGACACCGCGCGCACGTCGTAGATGTACGCGCTGGGGAGCGGCGCCGCCGGCTGCTCGAAGACGACGACCAGGCGGGCGCAGCCGTGGTTGCCGAACTCGAAGGTCTGCGGGCACGCGGCGGACTCGGCGAGGGGCTCGTCGCCGGTGCTGGAGCGGCACCCCGCCGCGAGCACCAGCAGCGCGGCGAGCGCGAGATGACGCGCGGCCCGGGTCGGAGCGATGGATCTGGGCATCATGGGTCACATTGTCTTCAGGGTCCGCTACAGAACGCGGGAGACCCCGCCCAATGACACGTTTCCTCGCCGGCCGCGAGCAGTTTCGGCTGGATGTCCCGGATTCTCGACGCACGGCACCGGACGCCGGCGATCCCCGCGAAGGTCAGCGCCGCCGCAGGTCGCGCTCGTGCGCCATGAACACCCGCCCGTCGGCCTGCACGATCTCGTACTGGATGAGCGTGCCGGAGCCGTAGCCCTGCCGGATCCGGCCGTCCCCGCGCGGCGCGCTCACGGCTTCGTCGATGCGGAAGCGAAATTTCGCGCTCGCGCCGGAATCGCTCAGGACGCGCAGCCCGTCGCGCCAGTGGATGTGGAAGGGGCCGTTCCCGTGCACCTGCACCACCGCGCCGTCGGGCGAGGCCGCGAACATGGTGGCGCCCTTCGGCACGAACGCGTAGGTCCCGGTCGTCATCGGCCGGAGCGCGGTGGTGTCGAACCGCTCGCCCACCGCGAAGTGCCAGGTGCCCGAGACGACGGTGATGTTCTCGTCCACCGGGTGCGTGTGGGGCGGCACGACGCTGCCGGGCAGTTCCTTGATCCGCATCACGAACGGCCCGGCGGAGTCCGGGTGGCCGGAGAGGATCTCGACGTCGCCGCCCATCGGCCCCAGCGGCACGATGCGGGCCTTCCGCGCGTCCGCGCCGGCCGGGGCCTGCGTGACCCCGCCGGCCGCCGCGAGCCCGGAGTGGGTCTCGCCCGCATCGCGCGCGGCCTTCGGCTCACCGCCGCCGCAGCCGAGCGCCATGAGCGCGGTGACGATCGACTGCAGGGCGGGGCGGCGCATCGCGTCTCCGGGAAGATGGGGCGGCAGGCGTCGCCCGAAGGGTCAGGCGGGGCGGGGGCGTGCGCAAGGCTTTGGTCCGCCGCGCACGGTCGCGATCAGCCCCAGACGCGCCACCAGGGCCTGGACTTCTCGCCGGGGGAAGGAGCGGGAGCGGGAGCGGAGGCGGGTTCGTCGTCGCCGAGGATCACGGGCGGGGCGGCGACCAGGTCGGAGAGCTGCGAGCCGGCGTGCAGCGCCTGGTTGGCCGCGCTGAACTCCGCGCTCCAGACCGCCACGCCCACGAACTCGTCGCCGGCTTCCTGGCGCTCCATCAACCCCGCGGCGAGCGCGGCGGCGGCGGCATACACCGGGTGATCGGCCAGCCGCCCGGCGATCCGCACGCCCGTCCCGGCGCCGTGGGTCGCATAGTCCGGCGAGAACTCGATCCCCATCCCGTTCAGCAACTCCCGCCCGAAGGCGATCGGCATGAAGGCGGCCACGTCGGCCGCGAGCGCGGCGGGCACACCGGTTTGGGCGATGTCGGCGCGCAGGCCTGCCCAGTCGTTCTGCCGCGCGGTGGAGAACACGGGAAGTGCACGCGAAACCGCCGTCTCAGCGTCCATCGATCTCTCGGAGTGCGTTGGGGAGAAGGGGTGCATCGGACGCGTTGGGGCGCGTTCCGCCGGAACTATCGCGGCTGGACGTGCGTGATCCACTCGCGGATCAGCGCGGCGAAGGCGTCCCGTTTCGCCTCGACGTCGTCCATGTCGCGGAACTTCGCCGAGGCGCGGTCGGCGGCCAGCCACTCGAGCAGCGACCGCGGATCCGCGACGGGGATGCCGGCCGCCGTATCGTCGCGCCGCTTCGCGCCGAGATGCAGGATCACCTGCACGCCGCCTTTCGCGCGCAGGTGGAAGGTGGCGAACCACTCCGACGTGCGGAAGCTCGGCGCGTTCCACTTGATCCCGTCGCCGATCGACGGATCCGCCGCGAGGATGATCTCGCGCAGCGCGACGATCTCCCGCTCGAGCGGATGGTCGAGCGCCGCGAGAAACGTTTCGACGTCCGCCGTGGACGCGGGGCGGCCGGTCTCGGCGCCTCGCGCGGTCACGGCTCGCACTTGGGGCATCGGGCGATGAGCGACGCCTCCTGCGGCATCTCCCGGATCAGCCACTCGCGGAGGACGGACTTCCGCTCGGAGCAGAGATGGCGGCGGCCCTTCGCCGTGAATCGCGACGGGTGGCGGTCGGGGTCCACGTCGCGGCACGCGGACCGGTGCATGAGCGGCGGATGCCTGGCGCGCAGGGCGAGGACGAAGCCGTTCGGGTGCGAATCGCGCCACCATGCATAGCTCGCGACGTCCGTGAACTCCGCGGCGTCGGTGAATGAATCAACGGGATCGGTCATGCGATTTTCGTCGGACGGTGAAGGCGGTTCGGCGTCGATGTCGGTCGGATGGACCGTCGTGCGGGCCGAGCAGGCCGAGTCTGGACGCGGCAACCCGCCCGGCTCGTCTCATACCCGGTTGCCAAGACCCGTTCGGGATCAAGATCCGGAGGATTCCCTTCCGTGTTTGAATCAGAACGATGCCTGGCAAGACGGATCACTGCGCCCCCGCCGTGGCTGGGGAGACGAAGGAGAACACCCGCCAGCGTCGCTCGTGGAGCTCGTAACTGTGCTCCTCCGCGCCCGAGTGGGTGAAGCCCTCGACGGCCCGCGCCCAGAACGCCGCGGCGGGGTTGCTCTCCATCACGCGCACTTCCCACCGCCCGGGAAAGCGCCTCCAGATCTCGTGCGCAACCGCCGCGCCGATTCCCCGCTTCCGGTGTCCGCGCACGACGAAGAACTCCGCCACGTCCCACACCGACGGATCCGCGTTGATCCGCGAGCCCTTCGCAACGAGAACGAAGCCGGCGAGGTTTCCATCCACCTTCACCAGGAACGGGAAACGGCCCTCCTCCGCCCAGTATCGTGACAGGTTGGAGTAGCCGAACCGCCCGCCGGGCTGAAGCTGAATGTCCACGAACTCGCTGAAGTCGTGCGCGTACAGCTCCAGCAGGTTCGCCAGGATCGGCGCCTCCTCGGCCGCGGCGTGAAGCACCTCCACGCCCGGCGGCATCTCATCGTCCGAGTTCACGCTGCCTCTCCAGCGGCCGGGGCGGTACCGCTCGTCGTCACTCGCGCCTCACGCTCCGTAGCTCGCAGCCCACCGCGTGCGGTGGACCATCTCCACCAGCCGGCGCACGCCCTCGGTCACCGAGGCCTCGTCGGGGCCGAACGAGAAGCGGGCGTAGCTGCGGAACCGTGACGGGCGGCCGCTGCGCCGCTTGCCGGGGTTGATGTCGAAGAACTCGCCCGGCACGCAGATCACCTTCTCCTCCAGCGCCGCGCGGAAGAAGTCCATCCCGTCGCGCAGCGGCTCCGGCAGGCCGGAGAGGTCGGCCCAGACGTAGAAGGTGCCCTCGGGCTCCAGGTCCAGCCGCATCCCCGCCTCGCGCAACCCGTCCACCAGGATGCGCCGCTTGCGCAGGAAGGCCTCGCGGATCGCCGCCGTCTCGCGGCGCACGTGCTCGGGGTCGAGCAGCGGGATCGCCGCGCGCTGCAGCGGGCGGCTTCCCCCGCCGTCCAGGAACGAGCCGGAGCTGGTCACCGCCTCGATCACCGAGCGCGGCCCCACCACCCAGGTGGTGCGCCAGCCCGGGTATCTCCAGTTCTTGGTGAGGCCGTCCAGGATCACCACCGGGTCGGCGTCCACGTCCTCCACGTAGCGCGCGGCCGAGACCAGCCCGCCCTCGTCGGGGGCCGCCGTCCACGCGTAGTGCGAGTAGAACTCGTCGAAGAGCAGCGTGCAGTCCAGCCGCCGCGCCGCCTCGACCCACGACGCCAGCTCCAGCCCGCGGATGGTGCGCCCCGTGGGGTTGGCGGGGTTGGAGAGGAGGAGCGCCGAGAGGCCGCGCCCCGTGATCTCGCGCTCCAGCCGCCCCAGGTCGAAGCGGTAGCCGTCGGTCCCCTCCAGCAGGATGGGGATGGCGGTGAAGAGGCGGAAGATGTCGAGCAGCTCCTCGTACGCCGTGTAGTCGGGGAGGAAGTGCCCCAGGTTGATCTCGCCCAGCGCCGCCACCGTGCGCGTGAGCGACATCCGCCCGCCGCCGCAGATGCACACGTTTTCGGCGGTGTACCGCGACGCCTTGCCCTGCCGGTAGAGCTGGTTGTAGAGCGCCGCGACGGCCGCGCGCAGCTCCGGCAGCCCCTGCACCGGCGCGTACTCCTGGTCGGCCGGGGTGATGGCCACCTCGCAGAGCCGGTCGGGCGCGCCGGGGAGCGGGCCGGTCTCCGGCTGCCCCTGGCCCAGGTTGCACCACTCGGGGTGCCCGTAGGCGTACCCGCGCTTGGCGGCCTCGGCCATCACGTAGATCACCCCCGTGAAGGGGACGGGGCGGAAGCCGGGGACTGTGGGCGGCGGTACGTCGATGCGTCTGCGATCCATGGAGCCGAAAGCGGGTTGCGCGAACGGGGGCGCCGGCGCGGCACCCCCCGCGCGAGACCACCCCGCGCGCTCCCTCCCCCGGCAATTCGGGTTCCGTCGCGGCAGGCCAGGCCCACCGCCACGCGACCGGGTGTGTCGGCGGTGCGTCTATCGGCGCCGCACTCGCGCGGCGAGGAGGGCGTGCAGCTCCTCGAACGCCGCGGAACTCGGCAGCATGGACTGCGCGACGCTCAAGGTACCGTTCGGATGGTAGACGGTGAGCAGGCGCTGCTTGTGGATCGTGGTGACGGCGATGTCGTTGACGTTGCTCAGCGGGATGGACGTCGGCTCCTTCACGAACGCGTGCTTCGGCGCCGAGAAGTGGGTGGGCGTGAGCCGCACGACCATGGGGTTGCTCCGCCCCGCCCGCAACCCGAGCGCGCCGGCGGCCACGAACAGCGCCGCCGTCGCCGCCACGCCCCAGTAGAACCGGGTCCCGCCGTCCACGCCCAGGCTGATCACGCCGTTGATGATCAGCCCGCGGTCGTTCGTCACCGCGGCATGGGCCATCACGGCGGCGCACACGCCGAAGAACGCCATGGCGACCAGGATCGTCCGGGTGTTCGCCCGGTAAGGGTATTCCAGCGTGTCCATCGTGGAGATCGTGCGGGTAGGGATGGGAAAACGGAGGCGGGGCCCGCGGAAGATACGGGCCCCGCCACGCTCTCGAAATGCCCGGCGCACACGCCGGATCTGCGGTGGATCAGTCGCCGTCGTACGCCCGCTGCAGGGCGGCGATGTCGATCTTCGTCATCTTCAGCATCGCCTGCATCACCCGCTTCGCCTTCTCGGGGTCGGGGTCGCCGATCATCTCGCCCAGGATCTTCGGGTTCACCTGCCAGGAGACGCCGAAGCGGTCCTTGACCCAGCCGCACGG
>DASQLJ010000150.1:0-5460 GCA_035630095.1 Longimicrobium sp. | reverse complement strand
CCGCCGTCTGCGCGGCGGGGGTCACCGCCACGCTGCTCACGGTGCCGGTGGTGTAGCCCAGCCGGCTCACGCGCAGGTAGTAGGCGCCCGGGCGCAGCCCTTCGATGCGGAAGGTGCCGTCGGGGCGGGTCACGCCGCCGGCGATCAGCGCGCTGTCGGCGGCGCTGCGCACGGCGATGCTGGCGCCGGCGAGGCCGGCGCCGCTGGCCGCGTCGCGCACGCTGCCGCGGATCTCTCCGACGGCGCCCTGCTGCGCGGCCATCATGGCGCCGGGCGCGCCGCCGGGGCGGGCTCCGGCCGGGGGCGCGCCCGCGGGGCGGGCGGCGGGAGCCGGCGGGGTGGTCTGGGCCGCGGCCGGGAGGGCGCCGGCGGCCAGCGCCAGGGCCATCAGGGTGCCACCGATGCGGTTCATCGCTAGGAAGTTCACGGTTCGGGAGTCAGAAGGTTTCCGGGCCGCTGCCGCCGCGTGCCCGGCCTTTTGCGCGGAACTGCGCGGGCCGGGCGGCGGCGGGTCGATGCCGGGCACTGTTGAGATGCCCGGAGGGCGCCGGAGGTTGCCACCGCCTGAGCAGCGCCAACCAGAGTACGCCGCGCGGGGTCCGGACGTTTCCCCCCGCGTGTTAAGAATCTGTCAAGATTTCGCCAGGTTGCCTCCACCCGCGGCACGAACCGCGGGGTTCGCGGGGCGAGTGGCGCGCCGGGCGGCACGAGCGCACTCCAGCCCGTCGCCGCACCGCGGAAACACGTGGGGCTCCGGCCGGACACCCGCGTCCGCGCCGGAGCCCTCCATGTTGTGCTGGAAATTTAGCGCAAAATGTGTACCGTGTGAAGTCTCCGTGGTATCGCCCCGGGCGCGCCGAGGAGTGGCGTCACGTCAGCGGCCGGCCACGCGCGGCAGCCGGTCCTCCTGGTGCGGGGCGAGGAGGCGGCGGTACGCGCGGAGCTGCTGCGCTTCGTGGTCCGGCGCGGCGGCCGGCCCGGGCTGCGCCGCGCACGAGATGCGCAGGTCCACGTGGGCGATGTCGGTGCGGAAGGTGGCCAGCACCCGCTCGGGGCCGCGGTCCAGCGGCCGGCCGCGGATGGTGACCGGGCCGGCGCCGTCCTCCACCTCCACGGTCCAGGTGAGGCCGTCGGCGGTCTCCACGCGCTCTTCCACGTCTCCGCGTCCGTCCGGCCGCAGCAGGGTGCGGCTCGCCAGCGGGCCGGTGAACCCGGGGCGGCCGGCGGTGAGCACCACCCGCGCGGCCACGGCGCCGCCGCCGTCGCCCAGCAGGTTCTCCGGCGGCACACCGGTGCCGGCGTAGCGGCTGACGTCCCCCACGCCGCGCGGCAGCACCGGCACCGCGCCCCCGTGCGGCATCCCGCCAAAGGGTACGGCCGGCCGGAATGGTTGAGGGACCGTGGTACGGGCGTGCGACCGTTCTCGTCGCCTCCGATGATCGCGCGGGGCTCTGGGTGAGGTACGCGGGTTCGCGGGGATTTGCTCCACGGAAACGCGGAGACCCGATACGAGTGACGAGCCCTCCGCGACGGCCGCGCGCAGGGCCGGATCCTCGGCCCAGCCTACTGCCATCCCCGCGGCGCCGTTAACTTCCATCCACACCTTACAACGGCCCGTTCCCCTTCCCCGCGAGGGCCATGCTATCCCGCCGCTCCGTCGCGCCCTTTCTCTCGGGCGCGGGCACCATGCTGCTGCTGGTGATCGTGCTGATGTGGGCCCTGCCGCGCTGGCTTCCGGCCGGCGGGCTGGTGATCCGCGTTGGCCCGTACAGCGCCGCGGCGGATCGATCCGGCGCTCCCGCCGCCGTCCCCGTGCCGGTCCCGGCAGACGCGGTGGCGCCCAGGGCGGCGGAGGTGCCGCCCTCCTCGACCATCGGCCCGCCGCCGGCCGCCGTGGCGGCGCAGCCGGACGTTCCGCTCGCCACCGTGCCGTCGGCGCTGGCGCCGGGGCGGCTGATGGTGCCGGTGCAGGGGGTGGGCGCGTCGCGGCTGGTGGATACCTACAACCAGGCGCGCGGCCAGGGGCGGGTGCACGACGCCATCGACATCATGGCGCCGCGCGGCACGCCGGTGATGGCCGCGGCCGACGGCGTGGTGCTGAAGCTGTTCCAGAGCGCGCGCGGCGGCATCACCCTCTACGAGCTCGCGCCCGACCGGCGCACCATCTACTACTACGCCCACCTCGACCGCTACGCCGCCGGGATCGGCGAGGGGCGCGCGCTGCGCCGCGGCGACGTGATCGGCTACGTGGGCGACACCGGCAACTCGGGCACGGGGAACTACCACCTGCACTTCGAGGTCTCCACCACCACCGACCCGAAGCGCTACTGGGCCGGCACCCCGCAGAACCCGTATCCCCTGCTCGTCGGCGCTGAACGGTAGCCGGCGGCGGCGGACGGCTGTGGGCAGACGGCAGATCGATGCCGGCGATGTGACTGCAGTGACGGGAGATGAAACGGGTCCCGCCACCCCCTCGAGGAGTGGCCGGACCCGTTTCACGCCGATGGATGGCCCGCTGACGCAGTTATCCCACACTAGATCGGGAGACTGACTGTGCAGTCAATCGCCAGATTGGGTATGGAGGCACGGACCGCACGTCTGCTCCACGAACCAGCCACCTCCTCCCGGCGACGCCGGGAGGAGGTGTTTTCGTTCGACCGGTTCCGGATTAACGCAGACGCGAGGCTGGCCGGCGTCGGGCGCCTGGTTGAATGAGATCAGGCGGCGGGGGCGGATGCGCCGCGCCACTCGAAGCGGTAGCGGCAGACGTCGCCGCCCCGGGCGCGGCACTCGTCCTCCACGATCGTGATCCCCTCGGTGCCGCAGAGCTCCAGCGCGCGCCGGTACCAGCCGACCACCGTCAGGCAGTCGGGCACGCTGAAGGTCTCGGCGTCGCGCGTGGTCATCACCCCCGACGTTTCGCCGGTCTGCTCGTAGGTGCGCGAGCCCGTCTCGTAGTAGAAGCCGTAGATCTGCGGCGCCTTGCCCAGGAACACGTGCGGGCGGCCGGGGCTGAGGAACTGCTTGTGGAGCGTGCCCAGGTTCGCGTCGGCGCTCGCGGCGCCGAGGCGCTCGAACACCTCGCTGCGCCCGTCGCCCAGCACCGCCACGATCGCCGCGTCCAGCCGCTCGCCGATCTCGAACGGGTACCACTTCACCGTCAGCACCGTCTTCAGCGCCTTCTGGTCCTCCTCGCTCAGCGAGCCCACCACGCGCTCCACCCCCGCGCGCCCCCAGTGCTGCTCGATGAAGCCCAGGCGCGACTTCAGGATGGTGCCCTTGATCTGTTGCATCGGCAAACGTGTGCGGGAGGATTTGCGGAGGGGGCCGGCCCGGGGCGTTTGGCCGGCGTGCCTTCCAGTGTGCGGCGGCGAGGCGGCACGGTCAAGCAAACGAACGTTCCCGCACCGGGTCAGCGCCGGCCATGCAGCCATTGCGCCCGGGCCGGCGGCGCGGCATCACTGGTGGATTCATGGTTGCGTCCGGCCACAATTCGATCGAGGTGTCATCATGAAGATCCTGTTCGAACGGAAGAGCGCGCAGGTGCAGGTGCAGCTGCAGCCGCCCCACGACCGGCTGACCACGTGGTTCCAGTCGCTGTCGGGCCTCGGCTACGAGCACTGCATCACCGACGACGAGACGCCGCTCGCCTCGCAGCTGGAGGGAGCCGACGTCTACGTCAGCCTCACGCGGCAGAGCGCGAATCCCTCGCTTCCCGGCAACCCGAGCTTCAGCTACACACCCGGCGAGCTCTACGCGCTCCAGACGTGGGCCAGGGGCGGCGGGTCGATCCTGATGTTCACCAACCACGGAGCCTTCGCGGAGAACCCGGACAACGACGAGCCGTCGTGGCCGATCTTCGCCATCCAGCTCGCCGCCTCGCTCGACATCCAGCTGGTGTTCGCGTCGTTCGCGCCGCGGGGCAACAGCCCGCACATCACCAATCCCTGCGGCGGCCAGAACCAGACGCTGGGCATGCGGCCGGCCCTGGGCGCGCCCGCCGCGGTGAAGGACGGTGTCCACCACGTGCAGGCGCTCGACTCGGGCGGGATCGTGACCGGCCGCGGCACGGCGCTCGTCCACCTCCCCGGCGAGGTCGACTGCGCCGACGAGAGCGGCCTGGGCTATCATCCAGAGCATCACTCGTTCGCCGCGCTCTACACCTTCGGCACGGGCAAGGTGATCGTGATGGGCCACTCGGGGATCGTGGGCAACACCGGCACCTGCTCGCCCTCGGCCGGCCAGATCGACGCCGCCGACAACCTGCGCTTCCTCAACAACTGCATCACCTACCTGGGCAGCTAGCGGTGGCCGGCGGGGGCGTGCTGGCCACCGTGCGCGCGCACGGATCGCTCGTGGGCGGCAGGGTCGAGCCGCCGGCAGCGGAGGCGGAGCAACGCTTTCCGGGAACGGGCGACCGCGACGCGGCGTGAGGTGGGCTACGAGATGCGCGGCTCGCCGCCGATGGCGATGGCGCTGCCCACGAACGGGATCCCCGCCGGGTCGCCGGTGGCGGTGGTGGCGGCGGTGCCCCACTGCGTGATCCCGTTCGGCATCAGCCAGCGGAAGTCGTAGCGGCGGCCGCCCAGCTCGAACTCGCGGCTGCCGACGAGCCGCGCCGAGAAGAGGTTGAGCGAGAAGATCGGCTGGTCCGCCGGGCTGGTGCCGATCGTGGCGCCCGCGACCACGCTCACGCGCCGGAACCGCGCGACCTCCTCCCCCGCGCCGAACGAGGCGGGCCGGTCGAAGGTGGCGCCCGCTTCGCGGTTCAGGTACACGGCGAACTCGCCCACCGCGTCGAGGCCGAGGGTGAGATCGCCGTTCTTCACCGTCTTCGCGGTGAACGGGTCGGCCAGGAAGGTGAGGTGCGCCGTCCCCTCGCCCGGAAAGCCGCAGAACAGCCCGTCCTCGATCCCCTGTACGTGCAGGAAGTACCCCGCGTCGAACGCGCTCCCGCCATCCGCCGCGGCGTAGAACCGCCCCGTCACGTACCAGGCGACTTCGCCCGGAAGTATCCGCTCCATCCGCCCTCCCCGTTACGGTTCCGATCGTTGCGGCGCGGGTGAATGCCGCGAACGAGCTTTGAAGCTAGTGTAGTAACGGCTCGCTTGCTTGCCGCGGGAAAGACGGCGTACCTCCCGCTCATGTCCAGGGTGAGCACGGCGCCGCTGTCGTACGGCAGCGCGGCCGCCGCCCGCATGAACTCGCCGGGCCCGTCGCCGCGCGCGCCGAACCAGCGCCGCAGGCGGCCGTCGGCGCCCTACACGCGGATCTGCGCTTCGCGGCCGTCGGCGACCAGGAAGTCGCCCGCCGGGGTGACGTTCACCTGCGGAAAGACGTTGACGACCTCGCGATTCTCTTCAGCGTCACTTCGCCCCGCCACCTCACCACGTCGTCGATCGTGGCCGACGAGCGCGCTTTCACCTCGGCGGACGGGGCGGAGCCCCTGACATCGCCGCA
>DASQLJ010000149.1:0-10999 GCA_035630095.1 Longimicrobium sp. | reverse complement strand
ATCCAGGTCGTAAGCCCTCCGTTCTGACGAAGCGATGAGCCAGAATCCGCACTTCGACTTCAGCCACCTCACGCCGGCCGAGCGGATGCAGCTGGCGATCGATCTTAGCCGGAAGCAGCGGATTTGCCGTTGTCCAGGGCTGAGCGGGCGGAGCTCGACGCCTGCCTCGCCGAACACGACGCAGATTCCGATGCCGGAGAGTCCTGGGAGTCGCTCCGCGACGAGGCGCTCAGGGAGTTCGGGGTGGCGGAGGATGATCCACGGTGTCGCAGGTCGTAACGGAACGGCGCATCGAAACGAGACGGTCGGACGATGTCGATGGGCAAGCGAAAGGCCCCGCGCCGGGTGGTCGGTGCGGGGCCTTCTGTGTACGGGTGGCGCTCGAGGGTCAGTCGGGGAAGGTGATCCCCGCGGCGGACTGCGTACCGCCGATCAGGTCGATGATGGCCGACATCTCGGCGCCCATGTGGTCCAGCCGATTCAGCACGGTGCGCGAATGGCCGTAGTCGAAGTAGAGGTGGAGCGCCTCCTCGTTGCCGGGGCTCGCCTCGATGATCTTCTGGTCCAGCCGGCGGTGCAGGTCGCCCACGATGTACGACACCGCGCCCTGGATGCGCCGCTGGTCTTCGAGCGTCTCGATGCTCACGTCGCCGGTCAGGCGGGGGAGGAGGTGCTCCACCATCACCAGGCCCTCGGGCGGCGCCGCGACGGCACCCGCCTGGCCGTGGGCATCCGCCACGATCAGCTCGGAGGCCGATGTCAGGGCCCGAAGCTCTTCAAAGTTGCAGTGAAGGATCACGGAGCCTCCTTTGTGCCATCCGCACGCCTCGCCCCCTCACAAAGGCAAAGCGTGGGCCATTTCCCACACGCGGTGATACACCGCGTGTTCCCCGTTTGTTTACGACAGGCTGCGGCAGGGGGTTTCAGCCGGCTTCCGTATGTGGAACGCGTTGCGTGGGGCGTTCCTGACGGCGCGGTGTTCGTCCGCTGTGGAGGACGGATGCGCGCGGGCTGAAGGGTCGGGTTGGGCGTGGAGGAAACGGCGGTCCTCTCTACAGATGCATGCGCCGGCCGCGGAACGCAAGTGCCGCCGCAAAACGCTACGCCGAGAGCAGCGCCCGGGCGCGCAGAACCCGCTCCAGCGCCTCCTCGGGGGTGGCGCCCAGCGAGGTGAGGTGGCCCATCTTGCGGCCGGGGCGCGCCTCGCCCTTTCCGTACAGGTGCAGCGCCGTCATCGGCACGCCCAGGGCGTCGGCGGCGCCGGGGCGGGCGAGGGCGGTGCCGGCGTGCTCGCCCATCAGGTTGGCCATCGCCGCCGGCCGCAGCAGCCCGGTGGAGCCCAGCGGCAGCCCGCACACGGCGCGGAGCTGCTGCTCGAACTGCGAGACGGGGCAGGCCTCGAGCGTGTAGTGCCCGGAGTTGTGCGGCCGCGGCGCGATCTCGTTCATGCGCACGTGCCCGTCCTCGCCCACGAACATCTCCACCGCCAGCAGCCCCACCACCTCCAGCCCCCGCGCCATCGTCTCCGCCACGCGCCGCGCCTCGTCCGCCACCTCTTCGGGGATGCGGGCGGGGACCACGGAGACGTCGAGGACGGCGTTCTGGTGGACGTTCTCGGCGACGGGGAAGCAGGCGACCTCGCCGCCCGCCGTGCGCGCGCAGACGACGGAGACTTCCATGCTGAAGCGGACCCACGCCTCCAGGATCAGCTCCACGGGCCCCTCCGTCCCGCCGGCCACGGCGTCGAAGGCGGCGTCGGCGCCGGCGGGGTCGCGGATCACCGCCTGGCCCTTGCCGTCGTAGCCCCAGCGCGCGGTCTTGAGCACGGCGGGGGTGCCGATCTCGCGCAGGGCGCCCCGCAGCTCGTCGCGGGTGGAGACGGCGCGGTAGCCGGCGGTGAGGATGCCGAGGGCCCGCGCGGTGTCCTTTTCGCGCACCCGGTGCTGCGCCACCTCCAGCACGCCGGGCCCGGGACGTATCGGAACGATGCGCTCGATGTCGCGCAGCGTTGCGACGTCGGCGTTCTCCCACTCCAGGGTGATCACGTCGCTGCGCTCGGCGAGCGCGCGCATGGCGGCGGGGTCGTCGAAGGCGGCGTGGACGTGCTCGTCGGCGACCTGCGCGGCGGGGGCGTCGCGGCCGGGGTCGAGCACGGCCACGCGGTAGCCCATCCGCCGCGCCTCCAGCGCGAACATCCGCCCCAGCTGCCCGCCGCCGACGATGCCGATGGTGCCGCCGGGGAGCACCACGTCTCCGGACGTCTCGGAGGCCATCACGCGGCGGGGTCGGGGCGCAGCGCGTCCTCGGCCATGCGCTCGGCGTAGGCCCGCAGGCGGTCGCGGATCTCCGGGTCGCGCGTGCCCAGGATGCGCGCGGCCAGCAGCCCCGCGTTCGCCGCGCCGGCCTTGCCGATGGCCACGGTGGCGACGGGGACGCCCTTCGGCATCTGCACGATGGAGAGGAGCGAGTCGAGCCCGTTGAGCGTGGACGAGAGGACGGGCACGCCGATCACGGGGAGAACGGTCTTGGCCGCGGTCATCCCCGGGAGGTGGGCCGCGCCGCCCGCGCCGGCGACGATCACCTCGATCCCGCGCCCCTCGGCCTCTTCGGCGTAGCGGAACATGCGGTCGGGCGTGCGGTGCGCCGAGACGATCTCCATCTCGTACGCGATCCCCAGCTCGTCCAGCACGCGCGCCGCCTCGAGCATGGTGTCGCGGTCGCTGCGGCTGCCCATGATGATCCCCACCCGCGCCTGGCTCACGCGCGCCTCGTCATCTTCAGGATGTGGTTGGACTTGGGTACCTGGTCCCGTGCGCTTCGGACGGCCCGTGGGGCCCCCTCCCCGCGCCTGAGAGCGCTCGCCCTCCCCCGCTTCGCGGGAGAGGGTGGGAACGGCGTCAGGCGCGCTCGGTGGTGGCGGGCGCGGCGGGCTTCCCCCCCTCCTGGTGGCGGCTCGGGTGTGGGGAATCTAGACGGCACGCGGGGGGGCGGCAACGCGAGGGGCTTGTTTCCGTTTGGGAACATGCATACCTTTGGTGCCGAATCCCCCTACAACCCGAACCACACGCCCACGCCCGGATGGATCTCCGCGACGTTCAGAGGCAGGTCGACGCGTACATCTCGCAGTTCAAGGAGGGGTACTTTCCGCCGCTGGTGAACCTCGCGCGGCTCACGGAGGAGGTGGGCGAGCTCGCCCGCGAGCTGAACCACCTCTACGGGCCCAAGACCAAGAAGCCGGACGAGCCCGAGCAGGACGTGGCGCTCGAGCTGGCCGACATCGTCTTCGTCTGCGTGGTGCTGGCCAACCAGATGGGGCTGGACCTGCAGGACGCGATCGAACGCACGCTGAAGAAGTACGAGGTGCGCGACGCGGACCGCTGGGAGCGGAAGTAGGGGATAGGAAACAGGGGACAGGGGACAGCCAGCCAGACGAGATGCAGCCGCCCACCCCGTCGTCCGCGGCGGCGGTGATCCGAGCAATGGTCATCCGGGCGACGGTTGTCCGAGTGATGGTCCTCGGAGCGGACGGTCATCCGTGGCGACGGCCGTCCGATTGTCGGTTATCGGGGCGCGTCCGCGGGGATCGTGCGAATTTGCGAGTGAACTCGCGGCTCGCGGCTACAACGGCACGCAGTCCGCCTTCGCGGACTTCAACCGCGCAAAGACCGTCCTCGCACCAGACCCGAACGCACCCGCGCACTCGCGCACTCGCGCACTCGCGCACCTGTCGAGTTCGCACCTTCGCACCCCGAGGCCTTTGAACCCGACCGTCTTCATCATCGACGACGAAGCCGACCAGGTGGCGCTGGTGACCGCGCAGCTCGAGCGCGGGCGCCGGTTCGTCACCAAGAGCTTCACCCGCGCGGACGAGGCGCTGGACGAGATCCGTGCGGATCCGCCCGACGCCATCGTGTGCGGGCTGTCGATGCCCGGGATGGACGGGGTCGCCTTCACCGAGCGGCTGCGCGAGATCGACCGCACGCTGCCGCTGATCATCGTGACCACGCGCGGCAAGGAGGCCGAGGCCGAGCGCGCGCTGGAGGCGGGCGCCACCGACTTCGTGACCCGGCCGGTGGAGCCCAAGGCGCTGGAGACGCGCCTGCGCCGCGCGATGGAGGAGGTGCCCGCGCGCGAGCTGCTGAGCACCGTGGCGCAAATCCGCTTCGACCGGCACGGGATCGTGGGGTCGCACCCGCTGGTGCAGCAGGTGCGCGAGTTCGTGGACCAGGTGGCGCTGGTTCCGCAGGTGACCGCGCTGCTGCTGGGCGAGAGCGGGACGGGAAAGAACATGGTGGCGCGCGCCATCCATGGCGCCAGCCAGCAGAGCGCCTACCGTTTCATGGAGGTGAACTGCGCCGCCATCCCCGCCACCCTGCTCGAGGCGGAGCTGTTCGGCTACGAGAAGGGCGCCTTCACCGACGCCCGCCAGGCCAAGAAGGGGCTGGTCGAGGTGGCCGACGGCGGCACGCTGTTCCTGGACGAGATCGGCTCGATGCCGCTGGAGCTGCAGGCGAAGCTGCTGACCTTCCTGGAAAGCCGCATGTTCCGCCGCATCGGCAGCACGGTGGAGCAGCGGGTGAGCGCGCGGGTGATCGCCGCCACCAACGTGGACCTGCCGGCCGAGGTGCGCGCGGGGAAGTTCCGCGAGGACCTGTACTACCGCCTGAACGTGGCCGCGCAGATCCTGCCGCCGCTTCGCCAGGTGAAGAGCGACATCCCCGCGATCGCGCGGCACTTCGTGAAGCGCGCGGCCGAGTACTTCGCCAAGCCGGTGCCGACCATCGACAGCCTGGGCGTGCAGCGGCTGCAGCGCTTCGACTGGCCGGGGAACGCGCGCGAGCTGCGCAACGTGATCGAGCGGTCGATGATCTTCTCGCGCACGCCGGTGCTGGAGATCCCCGAGCTGAGCGGCGCCCCCAGCCGCGCCGCCGAGGCAAACACGCTTCCGGTGCCGCGCGGCATCACGCTGGAAGAGGTGGAGCGGATGTACATCGAGGCCACGCTGCGCGAGGTGGGCGGCAGCATCAACGACGCGGCGCGCCAGCTCGGCGTTTCGCGCAAGGTGCTGTGGCAGCGCCGCAAGCGGCACGGCATCGAGCTCGCGAGCTGAGCGGACGCGAGGCGCGAGTCCGAAGACACGAAGCCCGGCGGGAGGATCCGCCGGGCTTCGTCACGTTCCGCTCAATCGTTCGAGCCGCCGCCCGAGTCTCCCCCGCCGAAGTCTCCGCCGCCGTAGTCGCCGACACCGGAGTCGAAGCTGCTGCTGTCGGCCGGCGAGGTGTAGTCGTGGGAGCCGGCGCTGTCCCATTCACCGCCCGCGCCGTTGCCGGAGCCGTGGCCATGCTCCGTGGACGGGTCGGCGGAGTCCCACGATCCACCGGCGTCGCCGTGCTTGTGCTGACGATAACACGTCCGAGTCGGCCGGCGATTGATCCATGGTGTGAGCGAGGAGCCACGCGGCCCCGGAATCATCGCTCGCGGGTCCCGTGTCCCTCCGGCCGCTGGTCGCCCTGGCGATCCCGCCAAAACGGCGCCGGGGCACCACGACGTTCGTCTTGATCGCGTGCATGACAACCCACACCACCACGGCCACCGTCACGATCGGCATCAAGATGCCGAACAGCATGCGGTCTCCTCGTGCCTGTGAACGGGCAGGGTCACACGTCGCCCGGCGTGCCTGAGGCGGATCTACTCGCGGCGCACACCGTACGCGCGGCGCGGTTCCGGCGTTTCACCCGATCAGTGTTCCGAAACGGGAACAGGGAGTCTCCGCCGCCGCTCCGGGGAACCGCGGGGATGTTCAGGTGCAACGAGTTACGCCCTCCGCAGGCCGCGCGGCACACCCGTTTCGATGCGACCTGGGCGGCATATGTTCCACGCGGGGAACGTCGCGCGTTCCCGGACGGGAACAAATCAAAGGCCGATCACGACGACTGCTTGCGCCAAGTCATTGCTGATAGGTGGTTTAGCGGAAACCCGCGCGTGGGCCGAAGATTGCCAAAGAGGGAGGTACGCGTTGCCGCGGCTCCTTGCCGTGGTTCTCCACGCGATCCAGCCTCGGGCGCACGCTGACGTGGCAGCCGCCACAGACAAAGTTCCCTCTCTCGCGCCCGCACTTCGCAGGATCATCCCTCCGCCCGCCCCCGGGAACCGCCTCGCCACCCACCCGCCCTGACCGGCGCCGTCCAAGCGGCGCCACGTCAGCATTGGGGGGATGAACAGATCCTTTGGCGTCAGTTCAGCGTGGAGACGACGTACGTGACCGTCCACGGCCCGGCCGCCGCGGCCGCGCGCGCCAGCCGCAGCCGCACGTGGTAGGCGCTGGAGGTCGCGCCGTTCGCCTGCGTTTCGATCCCCCCGCCCAGCGTCGCCCCCGCCGATGGAGCCCCGCCGGCCGAGCGGAACACCTGCACCACGTGCGCGGCCCGCCCCCGCACCGACACCGGCGTGGTGACGTCGATCGCCCCCCGCGCCGCGGCGACGGTGCTCGCTCCCGCGGCGAACCCGATCGGCTCCACGACGGTCGCGGATGCCGTGAGGGTGGCGCGGGCGCTCTGGGCGGCGGCAGGCGCGGCGGTGGCCACGACCAGCGCGGCGGCTGCGACGAGGATGCGGGCGGCTCGGCTCATGGGCCTCGTACCAAGGCCAGAGCCGCGCCATTGCCTGAATTCTCATAACTCCATCATCTACAGCGATTTAGATCAATTGCACATTCGATGGAAGACGTGGCGATGGTAGACGGGCCGGTCGGGGCCTAAACGGTAAGCGTTGTAGATATAGTCACTTACGCGCGAGCGTACAGAAATGCGCCACCGCCGGCCTCGAGCCGGTGGTGGCGCGGCTGTGTGTGGCCCGGGCGTTCGAGTGAGGGCGGATGCGGAATATGCGAGTGCACTCGCTGCCTCGCTGCTACAACGGCACGCAGTCCGCCTTCGCGGACTTCCCCGCGAAATCATTTGCGCGGGAGCGGAAATCTGCCCAACAGCCTCGCGCAGTTTGCGAGACTTTTCGTAAGTTGTTGCTGCGGCTTTAGCCGCCGGTGAAGGGGACTTTCCGGAGAGGACCGACAGTTGTAGCCCGCCTCCGCGGCACCTACGGCCGGCGCAGGTAGATCGGCGGGATCTCGACGGCCGCGGCGCCGCCGGTGCCGGGGATCGCGAAGCGGATGGAGGCGGCCTCCGGCGTGGCGCCCAGCGCGGCGAGCGAGCTCTGCGCGACGGCGAGCGTGTACTGGCCGGCGGGGAGACGGGAGACGTAGAACTCGCCGTCGCTGAAGGTGACGGCGCGGCGCGGCTGGGCGTCGCCGTCGCGCCGGATTTCCACCGTGATCCCGCCCAGCGCGCCCTGCCGGCCCCGCCAGCGCACGCGTCCCGTGGCCTCGCGCGTGCGCAGCAGCGGCAGGTCCACGCGGGTGTAGGCGTTGGGCGTGGGGCGCAGCAGGTGCTCGGGGCTCCCCGGCGCCACGTCCGTCTCCGCCAAGCTCAGCGTGTCCACGCCCAGCGCGAGCACCGCGTACGGGGGGAGCCCCCACGCCCGGTACTCGCCCGCCGCGTCCGACCGCGCGCGCTCGCCGCCCACGGCCACGGGCACGCCCGCGGCCGGGAGCTCGCCGGGGTCCATCGCCCCGTTGCCGTTCTCGTCGTGGAACACGCGCCCCGCCACGCCGCCGCGCCCCATCGTCTCGAACGGGGTGGCCACCACCCCGCCCCCGCCGAACGCCACCCCCCCGCCCGCGCCAACGAACGCGCCGCGCCGCGCGCCCTGGCTGTAGGCGTTGGTCTGCACGTAGGCCGAGCGCGTGCGGGTGATCACGGCGATGGCGAGCTCGGGCTGCCCCGCCTGGCCGTTCCACCCGGCCGAGAGGGTGACGTTGGCGCGGTCGCGCGGGCGGAAGGTGGCGCCCAGCGTGGCCGTCTGCAGCCCCTCGCCCGCCCAGTCCACGCGCGAGGTGAGGTTCAGGTCGGGGAAGGCGCGCAGCCGGTCGCGCGGCACGAAGAAGTGTGCCTGCACCGTGGCCACGTCCGTCCGCTGGAAGCCGTGCTCGTAGGCGCCGGTCACCTGCAGGCGCCGGTACCCGGTGGTCGCCGACGCCTGCCACGCGTCCAGCGCCCCCGGGCGCTCGCCCCGCGTGCGCAGCGCCAGCCCCAGCAGCTGCCCGCGCCCGGAAAGGCCCAGGCGGAGGGTGCCGCCCAGGTCGGCGAACCACTGCGGCGCGGCGAGGGTGCTGAAGCCCTCCTGGCGCTTCCATCCCCCCGCGGCGCGCCACCCGCCGTACCGGCCGATGCGCTGCAGCTCCGCGTGCACGAAGCTCCCCGCGCGCGCCCGCACCTCCGTCCGCACCGCGGGAAGCGGGTTCCAGGCGACGATCCCGTACGGGTGCGTCTCCCCCGCGCTGTCCCGGCGCGCGGTGTGGTCGACCCCCACGCCCGCCGTGAGCGTGCGCGAGACGCCGCGGCGCAGGTCGGCGTAGCCGTAGGCGGAGCAGTCGTCGGTCCGGCACGCGCCCGCGCCGGCGAAGTAGCGCCACTCGCCCGGGGGAACCTGGATGGCGGGGACCAGGAAGGTGAGCTCCTCCACCCGCTCCTGCCCGGCCGGGCCCAGCATGCGGATGCGCACCGGCGTGGTGCCGTAGCCCAGCGGCGTGGGCACCGGCTCGCGCGAGCCGCGCGTGGACACGCCCACCAGGTACTCGCCCTGGTACACCTCGTACTCCCACCCCGCGGGCACCACGGGGCGGATCAGCGCCTGGCCGAAGAAGCGCGGCGCGTACACCGGCTCGTTGGTGACCGACGCGCCGAAGAACGCCCGCGTGAGCAGCCCGTCGCCCTGCACGTCGCCCAGCTGGACGCGGCGTACCCGGCGCGAGCGGGGAAAGGCCCGGTCCCAGCTCCCGTACGGGTCCAGGAAGCGCACGCCGCCGCTGTCGAACGCGGCGGTGGCGCCGCCCTCCAGGGCGCCGCCCAGCAGCGCCGCTCCCAGCGCCCCCCGGCCGCGGCCGCGGAGCTCGCCGTCGGTCCAGTCGCCGGAGACGCCCCAGCCCGCCGTCCATCCCCCGCTGCGTGCGGGATAGGCCACGTCCGGCTCGGGGGCGGGCCGCAGCGCGCCGCCGCCGGCGCGCAGGTCGCCCTGGCGCCGGGCATCGTCCTGCGCGCGGCGCACGGAGGGGAAGTCGGTCCGCCCGCCCAGCAGGATGCTCACGTTCTCCCAGTCCACCTGCACCTCGGCCCCCAGCACGCGCTCCAGCGCGGCGGGGGAGAGGAACACCTCGCGCTCGCGGCGCAGCCACCCGGCCGCGTCCACCGTGAACGCGTCGCGGCCGGAGGAGACCACGCGCGTCGACAGGTCGACCCGCGTGCTCCACACGCCGGGCGGCCACTGGAGGGCGACGGTGTCGCCGCGGTCTTCCAGGGGGATCTGCAGGAACTCGAGGGTGGCGCGCAGGGGGATCAGCGGCTGGCCGCGCGGGTCCAGCAGCACCGCGACGGTGCGGCTCTCGGCGAGGGCGGTCAGGCGGAGCTCGAAGAGCCCTTCTTCCTGGGCGGCGGCGGGGCGGGGGAGGAGGGCCGCGGCGGAGAGGACGAGCACGAACAGGGCGGCGGCGCGCCCGGGGCGGGGCACGGCGCTCAGCCGATCACCGACACGGTGATGACCACGGGCGCGGAGTAGGTGCCGGGGCGGAGCGGCCCCGCGGGCACGCTCAGCCGGCCGCCCACGTAGATGTCGGCCGAGAAGACGTGGTTCCCCGGGGTGTTGTTGGGGAGGTCGATCACCATCGCCGTGGCCTGCGTGGTGTGCGACGACGGGTTGAACGAGCGGTCCTCCACGCCGCACACCCCCGGCGTGCCGGAACTCTGGTTCCACACGCAGAGCCAGCCGTACTGCGTGCCGTTCCACGACGCCGGGATGGTGGAGGCGCCGTTGGCGAGCTGCGCGGGAAGGGTGAAGCGCACGCCGTAGGTCACCGTCTTGGCCAGGCTGCCGAAGCGCGCCGCCGCGGCCCACGTTCCCACGGGGTACGCCGGGCGCGCGGGCACGCTCACCACCTGCCCGGGCTCCACCCCGCCGAAGTACAGGTCGCGCGTGGTGGTGAGCAGGATCGGGGGCGGCGCCACCGCCACGCTGGCGGTGACCGTCGCCTTCCACTGCGGCGGCGTGGCCTGGGCGGCGGCGCGCGCGGCCAGCCCCGGCGCCGCGATCAGCAGCACGGGGGCGAGGAGGGCCGCGAGCGCGCCGCGCGGGCTCATGTGACGGGAACCCGCTGGTCCAGGGGCGCGGCGGGGAGCGCGCCGCCGGGCGGCAGGTCCTCGCGCTCGGTGTTCACGCGCACGCGCACCGATAACGGGCCGCTCGCGCCGGCGGGGAGGGGAAGGGTCAGCCGGCGCCGCATGGTGCGGTAAACCGCGATGTCGTCGTACAGCGTGGAGACCACGGCGCCGGCGCCGTCCAGCAGCTCGGCGCGCATGCGGCCCAGGAAGGCGGCGTTCCCGCCGCGGGTGAAGTCCACCTGCAGCTGCACCCCCTCCGCCGTGCGCCGCGCCGAGGCGGCGGCCAGGGAGACGCCGGTGCGCACCTCGCCCTTCCGGTAGTTGGCGGCCATCACCAGCGTGGTCTGCACGTTCAGCTGCAGCCGCACGTCGCCCTGCTGCTGCTCGATCGGCGGCTGCCCGCCGCGCGAGGAGACCAGGATGCGCGCCCAGTACTCGCCGTCGGCCAGGCCGGCCGGCGCTTCGACCAGCACGCGCACGACCTGCCGCTGGCCCGGCTGCAGCAGCAGGCGCCGCGGAAAGGCGCGCATCCACGCCAGCGCCGAGGGCTCGCCGATGGCGGGCTCGCGGGTGGTGGGCACGGACACGTTCCCCGCCGAGTCGGCCTGCGGGTAGCCGTAGGCGAAGTCGATGGTGATCTCCTCGGGGAGCGCGCCGGGGTTGTGCAGCGTGAGCACCGCGGTGCGCGTGCGGCTGTCGATGTAGAGCGCCGTGGGGCTCACCGACACCGCGTG
>DASQLJ010000148.1:0-5972 GCA_035630095.1 Longimicrobium sp. | reverse complement strand
ATGAACGACGCGGCGGGCCGATGCACTCGGTCCGCCGCTCATCATATGGATCGAAAAAACAACGGGTTTCACACGGAGTACGCGGAGTACACGGAGTTAACCGAGCTCACGGGAACGGCGCCGTTGACTCCGCTGACTCCGCTGACTCCGTGTGAAACGCGTCTTTCCCCAGATCTCACGTTACGTTGTTGGTCCACATACGGCGTCTGCGCCTTCACGTCCGCACACGGGGGAGAGAACCTCTTGCAGACTGGTAACCGGTTGCTCGTGGTTGGAGGGATGCTCACCGCCGCCGCAGCCCTGCTGCACGTGGGGATCATCCTCGGCGGTCCGGACTGGTATCGATTCTTCGGAGCAGGCGAGCGCATGGCGCGGATGGCCGCACGCGGTGCCATCTACCCGACGATCGTCACCGCCGGCATCGCCGCGATCCTGGGCGTGTGGGCGCTTTGCGCGTTCTCGGGCGCGGGCGTGATCCGCCGTCTCCCCTTCCTGCGCCTGGCGCTCACCCTCATCGCCGCGGTGTACCTGGCCCGCGGCATCCTCGGCATCCCCGCCGTCCTGGCGATGGACGCCCCGTACATGAACGAGCTGAAGGCGAAGACGACGTTCATGGTCGTCAGCTCCGCGATCTGCCTCGTGCTCGGCCTGTGCTACGCCGTCGGTGCCGCTCGCATCTGGAAGACGGCTCCACGGTGATTACCCGTTGGCAGAGACCTGTTTGGGGTAAAGATTCGAACGGAAATGTCTCACGCAGAGCAGCAGAGGAAGCAGAGGAGCTTCGTCGTTCTCTGCTGCTCTGCTGCTCTGCTGCTCTGCTGCTCTGCGTGAGATTCGCTGGAAAGAGGTCGGACGACACCGAGTTTGGGGATGACGCTGCCGCCGTCCCGTCTGCCCCATCCTCCCGAACGACCGAAGCGGTCTCCGAAGGCACCGGAGACCGCTTCTCATCATCTGACAGTTCCGTTGACCCCGACGACGATCTACCCTGCGTGGGCGGCGGCGGGGACGGCGGCGACGAAGCCGCCGGGGAACTCCGAGGCGCGGGGGAGCGCCGGGATCGCGCCGCGCAGCGCCAGCGCCACCAGCTTCCCGTCCGCCTCCATCACCAGCCGCCGGCGGAGGAGGTCTTCCACGATCGGCTCCAGCTCCTCGGCGGTGAAGACGGAGCCCTGCTCGCGCTCGAGCCAGCCGGCCAGCCGCTCGCGCGGCGGCGCGGTTTCGCACGCCAGGTACACCTCGCGCGCGGCGCCGGTGAGGCGAGGCGCGGGCTCGGGGGCGCAGGCGCGGGTGTCCACGAAGCGGAGCGAGCGCCCGTCGTCGTCCACCGCCAGCACCGGGGCCAGCCGGCGCCAGAAGCGCTTCTGCCAGCGCCGCACCTGGCGGTACAGCTCCATCACCCCGGGGCGCTCGGCCAGCGGCACCGGCGGCGCGCCCCGCTCCGACTCGGCCTCGAAGTAGTAGGTCAGGTCCATCAGCTCCCCCTCGGGGAGGGGATAGACCAGGGGCATGAAGTGGAGCGGCTTCAGCCGCAGCTCGTACGCCTCGGCTTGCGCCTGGTAGACGCTGTAGCGGTCGTAGCGCACCCGCACCACCAGCCGCGGCGGCTGCAGGTGGTGGAGGAGGGGGATGCGCGCGGCGGCTTCCGCGTACCATGCATCGTCCTCGCCGGGGAAGCCCCACAGCCAGTTCCACGAGACCCGCACCCCCTCCTCGCGGCACCAGCGCAGCAGGAGCACGTTCTGCGTGGCCTTCACCCCCTTGTTCATCAGCGCCAGCGTGCGCGAGTCCAGGCTCTCCACGCCGGGCTGGATCCAGCGCACCCCGGCCCGCGCCAGCAGCTCCACCTGGGGCCGCCGCAGGTTGGCCTTCGTCTCCCAGAAGATCTTCCGCCCCGGCGGGCGCTCGGCCAGCCGGGGGAGGACGGTCTGGAAGTACGACATGTCCATGATGTTGTCGGTGACCTCGAAGCGCGAGATCCCGTAGCGCCCCTCCAGCCGGTCGAACTGCTCGAGGGCGGATTCGGCCGCGCGGGCGTGGTAGACCATCCCGCCGTCGCTGATCCCGCAGAACTTGCAGTGCTGCACCGCGCCGTACCAGCAGCCGCGCGCGGTCTCCACCAGCAGCCCCGGCCGCACGGCGTCGCCCAGCCCCGACGCGGCGAGCGCGCGGAAGTAGTCGTCGTAGTCCGGCACCGGAAGCGAGCCGACGTTGCGCGCCGCCGCGCGCGGGGCACCGTCGCCCCCCTCCACGCGCGGATACCCCGCCGCCCGGTGCGCGGGGCCGAAGACGCCCGCCGGAATCTCGTCCACGCCGGGCTCTTCGCCCGCCAGCAGCGCGCGGCAGAGGGGGACGACCAGGTCGTCGGCCTCGCCCGAGACCACGTAGTCGACCCAGGGGAAGGCGCGGTGGGTGGCGACGCCCATCACCCCCTCGCAGTTGGCCCCGCCCAGCAGCGTGCGGACGGACGGGTCCAGCGCGCGCACCCGGCGCAGCACCGCCAACGAGCCGGCGTGCTGCCAGTACATCGAGGTGCACCCCACCAGCGGCGCGCCCGTCTCCAGCGCCGCGCGGGCGGCGCGGTCCACCAGCGCCTCCGCGCGCTCGCGCAGCGCCAGCGCGGCGTCGACGAACTCGTCGGCCGAGTCGAGCCCCGCCCGCGCCGCCTCGGCGCGCAGGCGGGTGTACACGCGGCGCAGGTGCCCGGCCAGCGGCGGCCGGTGCTCGGGGAAGGCCGCGCCCGAGAAGGTGAGGTCGCCGAGCGCCTGCTCGAACAGGCTGTACCCGGCCACCCCGATCTCCGCCGCCCACTCCAGGTTGGGGTAGAGGCACGCCACCTCCAGGCCGCCCTCGGCCATGATCGCCTTGAGTAGCCCGGTGGCGATGGAGGGCCGCTCCACCGCCGCGTACGGCATGCACACCAGGCAGACGTCAGCCATCGAGCGCCAGCGCCTCCACCCGCGCGGCCGCCTCCGCCTCGGCCTCGGCCAGGAACGCCCGCACCGCCGGCGCGGTCGCATCGGGGTCGTGCACGAAGGCGCCGTGCCCCAGCGGGTGGTCGAGCACCACGTGCGTGGCGTCGCCCCCCTGCCGCTCCAGCAGCTCGCGGATCAGGTCCACCTCGTCGGCGGGGTAGCGCCAGTCGCCGCGGTAGCTCACTAGCAGCACGCGCGCGCGCACCTTGGCCAGCGCCGCCTCCAGCCCGCCGGGCTCGCGCCCCAGGTCGAAGTACTCCACCGCGCGGGTCAGGTAGAGGAGGGAATTCGGGTCGATCCGGCGTTCGGGGCGCCCGCCCACGCCGTCTAGGTACTCCTCCACGGCGAACTCCGAGTCCAGCGAGTAGCCGTAACCGTCGCCCTCCCCGGCCATGCGCCGCCCGAAGCGCGCCTCCATCGCCTCGCGGCTCATCCACAGCGGCACCGCCGCCACCAGCGCGTCCGAGAGCCCGCGCAGGGGGAAGTTCTTCCCGTAGTAGCTCCCCCCGTTCCAGTCGGGGTCGCGGCGGATCAGGCGGCGCATCACGTGGAAGACCGCCACCGTGTGCGCCGATGTGGCGGCGGTGGCGCTGATCGCCACCACGTTCGCCACGGCGTCGGGGTAGCGCACCGCCCACTCCAGCGCCTGCTCGCCCCCGAAGCACCCGCCGACGATCGCGAAGAAGCGCTCGATCCCCAGGCTCTCGGCGAGCTGCTTCTGGGCGCGCACCATGTCGCCCACGGTGAGCACGGGGAAGTCCATCCCGTACGGCTTCCCCGTCGCCGGGTCCACCGACGCGGGACCGGTGCTCCCCCCGCTCCCTCCCAGCACGTTGGACGAGATCACGAAGAAGCGCTCGGTGTCGAGCATCCGCCCCGGGCCCACCGCGGCGTCCCACCACCCCGGGCGCGCGTCGCCGGGGGCGTGCCGGCCGGCCAGGTGGCCGTCCTTGGTGAGCGGGTGGCACACCAGCACCGCGTTGTCGCGCGCCGGCGAGAGGGTGCCGTACGTCTCGTACGCGATGGTGTAGTCGTTCAGCGTCCGCCCGCAGTCGAGCGGGAGCGGCTCGCGGAAGCGCGCCGACTGCGGGAGCACCAGCGTCGCCCTCCGCTCGGGCCCGGGCGCCTGCGCCTGGCGCGGCGCGCGCTTGGGCGGCGGGCGGCGGACCCAGCCACCGGGGTAGCCCTCGCGGTGGCTGCGCGGGAGCACCGGCACGTCGCCGGCGATCGCCAGCGCCAGCCAGCGGCTCCCCAGCCGCAGCACCAGCTTCCGCGCGGCCAGCTCCTCCAGCGCGGCCTCCACCTCCGCCGCGTCCACCGCCGGCCCGCCGTCGCCGGCCAGCGCCTCGGCAACCTGCGCGGTGGAGTGCGCGGCGAAGAGGGAGCGGTGCACGCGGTGGGCGAGCCCCCGCAGCACCACCCGCGTCTCCGTCGCCACCGAGCGGGTGTCCAGGATCGTCGTCTCCTCCGCCTCCTCCTCCATGCACAGCACCGGCGGGAGCGGCGAGAGGAAGCCGTCATGCCACTCGCGGATGCGCTGCTGCAGGAGGTCGCGCCCGGGGCCGCCGAGCGAGGGGTACTCCTCCTTGAAGCGCAGGCGGAGCGAGTTGGTGTACTGCGCGGGGCGGTCCACCGCCTCGAAGGCGTACACCAGCCGCGCCAGCGCGGCGTCCTCGAGCGGGTAGATGTAGGCGTACGGCCAAGCCGGCTTCAGCTTGAGCCCGTGCGCGGCCGGGTCGGCCTGGTAGGGGCTGAAGCGGTCGAAGCGGATCGGGCGCAGCTCGGTGGTGGGCTGCAGGTGCTGGATCAGCGGCACCCACTCGGCCATCTCGCCGTACCAGTCGTCCGACTCGCCGGGGAAGCCGCAGAGGATGTTCCAGCCGATGGAGAGCCCCAGCTGCCGCGCCCACTTCAGCAGCTGCACGTTGATCCACGACTGCGTTCCCTTGCGCATCAGCTTCAGCGCGTCGTCGTGCAGCGACTCGATCCCCGGCTGCAGCCAGGTGGCGCCGGCCGCGCGCAGCAGCTGGAGCTGCTCGAAGGTGACGTTCGCCTTGATCTCGTAGAAGAGGGTGAGTTCCTCGGGCGCCTTCGCCAGCGCGGGCATCACCTCCTCGAAGTAGCGCAGGTCCAGGATGTTGTCGACCACCAGGAAGCGGCTCACCCCGTAGCGCAGCGCCAGGTAGCGGAACTCCGAGATCGCGCGGTCGGGCGACTTGGCGCGGTACGACATCCCCCCGCCGTTCAGGCCGCAGAAGGTGCAGTGCTTCACCATCCCCCACCAGCACCCGCGCGACGTCTCGATCAGCAGCCCCGGCGTGACCTCGGCGCGGTAGGCGAAGGCGTCCAGCCCCGCGAAGTAGTCGTCGAAGTCGGGCACCGGCGAGCGGTCGAGCCGCTCCACCGAGGCGCGGGGAACGGAGGCCGCGTCCAGGAAGTCCGCCGCGTGGACGCGGTGCGGCGGGCCCAGGACGCCCAGCGGCAGCTCGGCCAGCGTCTGCGGCGGCCCCTCCTCCAGCACGCGGCGGCAGAAGGCGGGGAAGAGCTCGTCGGCCTCGCCCGAGACCACGTAGTCGACCCAGGGGAACTGCTGCACGGTGGCGAGCCCCATCTCGCCCTCGCAGTTTCCGCCCCCCAGCACCGTCACCACCGAGGGGTCCAGCGCCTTGATGCGCCGGGTGAGCGCCAGCGCCGCGCAGTGCTGGTTGAAGGTGGACGAGCACCCCACGATCCGCGGCCTGGTGGCCAGCACCTCGCGCGCGGTGCGGTCGATGAACGCCTCGGCCTTGCGGCGGATGCGCCAGAGGAAGTCGCGGATGCGCCCCGCCTCGGCCTCGTCGCCGGCGGCGTAGGTGGCGTTGATGCGCGCCAGGTAGTCGTCGTGGTCGGCGGCGAACTCGGGGAACGCCGCCCCCGCGAAGGTCCATTCGCCGATCATCTCGCTGCGCACCCACACCATGTCGGCGTAGGGGACGCTGCCGATCATCTCGGCGAAGG
>DASQLJ010000147.1:0-3176 GCA_035630095.1 Longimicrobium sp. | reverse complement strand
ATCACCTGGAAGAGCGGCGAGTGGCTGAGCGACCGCTCCGGCTGCAGCTCGGCCACCAGCTTCTCGAACGGCACCTCCTGGTGCTCGTACGCGCCCAGCGTCGCCTCCCGCACCCGTCCCAGCAGCTCGCGGAAGGAGGGGTCTCCCGAGAGGTCGGTCCGCAGCACAAGGGTGTTGAGGAAAAGGCCGATCAGCTCCTCCACCTCGCCGCGCGTGCGCCCGGCGATCGGGCTCCCCACCACCACGTCCTCGCTCCCGCTGTACTTCGACAGCAGCACCTGGAAGGCGCCCAGCAGCGTCATGTACAGCGTCGCGCCTTCGCTCCGTCCCAGCGCCTGCAGCCGCTCCAGCAGCTCGGGGGAGAGCTGCACCGGAACCGACGCGCCCCGGTACGTCTGCACCGGCGGGCGGGGACGGTCCGCCGGCAGCTCCAGCAGCTCCGGCGCGCCCGCCAGCCGCTCCCGCCAGTACGAGAGCTGCCGATCCAGGACCTCGCCCTCCAGCTGCTCCCGCTGCCACACCGCGTGGTCGGCATACTGCACCGCCAGATCCGCGAGCGGCGACTCCCCGCCCTCGCGGTACGCCGCGTAGAGCGCCGACAGCTCGCGGAAGAGCACTCCCATGCTCCACCCGTCGGTGACGATGTGGTGCATCGAGAGGAGCAGCACGTGATCCTCGTCGCCCAGCCGCAGCAGCGCCGCGCGGAAGAGGGGACCCGCCGAGAGATCGAACGCCCGCCGCGCCTCCTCGCCGGCGCGCCGCCCGAGCGCCGCCTCGCGATCCGAATCGCCCGACAGGTCCTCCACCGGCAGCGCGAACCCGCCGAAGGGCGCGATCACCTGAACCGGCGAGCCGTCCACCTCGGCGAAGACCGTCCGTAGCGCCTCGTGCCTGCGGACGATCTCGCCCAACGCGCGCTCCAGCGCCGCCGCGTCCAGGGCTCCGCCCAGGCGCCACGCCGCGGGGATGTTGTAGGTGGTGCTCCCCGGCTCCAGGCGGTCCAGGAACCAGAGCCGCTCCTGCGCGAAGGAAAGCGGCAGAGCACCCGTGCGCTCCACCGGCACCACCGGCGGCAGCACCGGCAGCTCCGCGCGGCGCATCTCCTCCACGCACACCGCCAGCTCCGCCACCGTGGGCCCCTCGAAGAGGGCGCGAAGCGGCAGCTCGACGTCGAACAGCTCGCGGACGCGCGAGACCACGCGCGTGGCGAGCAATGAGTGTCCGCCCAGCTCGAAGAAGCTTTCCTCCACGCCCACTCGCTCCAGGCGCAGCACCTCCGCCCAGATCCCCGCCAGCACCTCCTCCACCGGCGTCCGCGGCGCCACGTACCGGTCCGCGTCGGCCGCGTACTCCGGCGCCGGCAGCGCCTTGCGGTCCGGCTTGCCGTTCGGGGTAAGCGGAAGCGTCTCCAGGAAGACGAACGCGGACGGCACCATGTACTCCGGGAGCGCCCGGAGCAGGTGCTCGCGCAGGGCTCCCGCCTCCACGTCGCCCACCACGTACGCCACCAGCCGCTTCTCCCCGGGGACGTCCTCGCGGGCCACGACCACGCAGTCGGCGACTCCCTCGCTCCGGTGCAGCGCGCCCTCGATCTCCCCCGGCTCGATGCGGAACCCGCGCACCTTCACCTGCGCGTCCACCCGCCCCAGGAACTCCAGCTCGCCCCCGGCCGACCACCGCACCCGGTCGCCCGTGCGGTACAGCCGCCCTTCCGCCGCGCCGAACGGGTCCGGGACGAAGCGCTCCGCCGTCAACCCCGGACGGCCCAGGTAGCCGCGGGCCACGCCCACGCCCCCCACATACAGCTCGCCGGGGACGCCGATCGGCGCCGGCCGGCCAGCCGCGTCCAGCACGTACACCCGCACGTTCTCCAGCGCCCTGCCGATGGCCGGGACACGCCCGTCCGCCTTGCAGCGGGCGGCGGACGCGCAGACCGTGGTCTCCGTCGGACCGTAGGCGTTCACGAAGGCGCGCCCGGCGCTCCACCGCTCCACCGTGGCGGCATCCACCGCTTCCCCCGCGCTCACCACCGTTCGCAGCTCCGGCAGGTCGTCCGGCGGGAGGATGGCCAGCACCGACGGCGGCAGGGTGGCCACGGTCACGCGCCCGCGGCGCAGTGTCTCCAGCAGCCCCACACCGGGGAGAAGCTCCTCGCGAGGCGCCATCACCAGCGTGGCCCCGGCGAGCAGCGCGTCGAACACCTCCGCCACCGCCGCGTCGAAGGAAAGCGAGGCGAACTGCAGGACGCGGCTGGTGCCGTCGATGCCGAAGCGGCGGGCCTGCGCGTACGCCAGGTTGGGCACGCCCCGGTGGGGCACCATCACCCCCTTGGGCGTCCCCGTGCTCCCCGAGGTGTAGATCACGTATGCCAGCTGGTCCGGCCGTGCGCCGGCGGCCGGCGCCCGCACGCTCTCGGCCTCGATGCGCTCGCGGTCCGCGTCGAGGCAGACGACCTCGGCGGCGTGGGGCGGGAGCCCCGCAGGCAGCGGGAGGCGGGTGAGCAGGAGCGGGGCGCCCGAGTCGGAGAGCATGAAGGCCAGCCGCTCGGCGGGGTAGGCCGGGTCCAGCGGCACGTAGGCGCCGCCCGCCTTCAGCACGGCCAGGACGGAGACGATCATCTCCATCCCCCGCTCCAGGCAGATGCCGACGCGGGTCTCCAGGCCGACCCCGCGACGCCGCAGGTGGTTCGCCAGCCGGTTGGCGCGGCCGTCCAGCTCCGCGTACGTGAGCGACTCCTCCTCGAAGCGCACGGCCACCGCGTCCGGCGTGCGCGCCGCCTGCGCCTCGAACAGCTCGTGGATGCAGGCACCCGCGGGATACTCCGCGTCCGTGCGGTTCCACTCCTCCACCACCACGCGGCGCTCCGCCTCCGGCAGGACGTCGATGCTCCCGATCGCCCGTCCGGGAGAGAGCTCCAGCGCCTCGACCAGCCGCTCCAGCGCCGTGTGCATCATCCAGCACACCTGCTCCGCGTCCGCCGGGGCCGCCACCTGCGCCGTCAGCGAGAGCTCCTCCCCAAAGTCGTTCACCGCGAGCGCCACGGGGTAGTTCGTCCGCTCCTGCGCGCGAACGCCCCGCACGCCCTCCCTCGCCTGCCCTGCCTGCTGCCCCCTCCCGCCGCCGTAGCGATAGTTCAGCAGCGAGGTGAAGAGCGGCGCGGGCGCCGCCACGCCGCT
>DASQLJ010000146.1:0-13136 GCA_035630095.1 Longimicrobium sp. | reverse complement strand
GTCCCGATCCGTCCAAGGTTGAAGCAGGTGAGCCGCGTCGACGGGAGGAGCGCATGGTGGAGGCGGTCGGGATCGCGAGGATGGACGCGAGGCCGGCCGAGGCCGCACATGCCGCCGTCGGCTGGGTGCGGCGGCTGGACTGGACTCACCCGCGGGGGTGGGTGATCGCAGCCTCGGTGGCGGCCTGGGCGAGCATGGCCGTGGTGCCGCGCGCGTCCGCCGTCCACGCGGGGGACGCGCATCACCACGTGGCCGGCGCGCCATCGGGCGGGTGGGTGGTGATGGTGGTGGCGATGATGCTGCCCATGACGCTCCGCCAGGTGCACCAGGTGGCGCTCACGACCGCGGGGTACCGGCGCCATGCCTCCGCCGCCGTGTTCCTCGCGGGATACCTGGCCGTGTGGATCGCCGCGCAGGCGATGATCTCCGGGGCGGTGCAGGGGATGACGGTGCTCGCGGGGTGGGCCATTGCGGCCTCTGTAGCCGGCGCCGTCGCCGTGGTCTGGGAGCTTGAACCGGCCACGTGGCGGCGTCCAGGCAACCGGGACGTGCCGCCGGGTACGAGCGGGTGGCGAGCGAGCCGCGAGCGGGTGGAGTACGGCGCCGTCACGGCCTTGGGGTGTGTGGGACGCTGCTGGGCGCTGATGTCCATCTGCGCCGCATCGATGCACAGCGTCTCCGTTATGGCGCTCCTGTTCGCGGTTCAGCTCGGCGGCCGCCACGGAACGCGCGGCCGGCGCTCCCGGGTGCTCGCCGCGACCGCCGTGCTCGTCGTGTCCGCCGGCGCGATCGCGGCGCGGCTCGCGGGTATTCGTATCCCCTGAACCCGCTCACGACGACCTCCCCTCAAGGCCAAGAGCGGGCGTGATACGATTCGCTGCTCAGCCCGCTCGCTCGATCGCTGGTTCAGTACGGCTTCGCCCGATTTACATCCCCGGACCTCGCCGGTTCGCCCACCGCGGCACCCCATCAAATCACCCGAAAAGGCAGCGAGAATCATCCGCCCGGCGTCCGTCGAACATGCGGCCGCGGGGAGTGGTGGCATGAGGCAGTCGTACTCTTCAATGGGAGCCGGTGGCCATGAGCACGACGGAGAACGAGGTGGGCTCGAGCGCGCACGTGGAGTTCGAGGGCGACGCCAACGAGATCTACGTCGGCGGGCGCGACGTGCACGTGTACAAGGGGAAGGACGAGATCTTCTTCCGCCACACCTTCCGGACGCTGCGGATGGAATCGGCGCCGCTCGACACGGGCGAGATGGCGGCGGAGCTGCGCACGCGGCGGGTGCTGGTGCTGGCGGGCGGCTACGACGACAAGGCGACGGTGGCGCGGCAGGTGGCCCGCCGCTTCGCGGAATGGCACGGGGCGCCCGGCTACGGCCCGCTGCCGGTGCTGGAGTGGCAGCGGAGCTCCACCTTTCCCGAGCTGCTGCTCGCGTTCGGGAAGCAGACGGCGCCCGCGGTGCTGTTGCTGGTGGGCATCGTGCCGTCGGACGTGCGCCACGACCTGTCGTCGGTGTGCGCCGCGGCCGCCGACGCCGGGCACCACGTGGTGGTCACCACCGAGATCGACCGCGATCGCTGGCTGCGGCACGACGTGCAGGCGTTCTGGTACGAGCTGCGGCCGGAGCGCATGTTCGACGTGGAGATCCTGGCCGGCGAGCTGGCCCACCACCTCCGCCTGGCGGAGACCGGGCTCCTCCGGAGCGCGGATGATCCCTCGGCATCCACCGTGGCCGGCGTGCCGCTCGAGGAGCTGGCGGTGCGGCTGGGGAGTCCGCCCAACGTGCTGGTGTTCGTCCAGCAGCTGGTGGCGAAGGCGACGTGGGGGCCGGTGGACGCGGAGGCGGTGTGGGAGCTGGCGGCGGGCGCGCGGAAGCACGACACGCGCCTGGAGAAGTGGTTCCACGGCGTGCTGAACCGCGACGAGCAGCTCCTGGCGCTCTGTCTCAGCTTCTTCGACGGGCTGTTCGACGACCAGCTCTTCGCCGCGCTGGAGCGCTGGGTGGAGCACATCCGCGGCCGGCGCGACCCGTCGCAGCGCGCCTTCGACTACTGCGACCTCGACAACCTGCTGACCGTGTTCGCCCAGGTGGAGGCGGGGGCCGCGGGGACCAAGTTCGAGAGCCGCTCACCCGGGAACCGCGCCGTGCTCTTCCGCACCGCGTGGCGAACCCATCGCCGCCAGATCCTGGGCGCGCTGGGCGTCCTCACCGACCTCGTGGTGCAGTCGGCGTACGGACGGGGGAACGACTGGGAGCTGTACGGCTCGCGCGGGCGCCGCGCCCACCTGCGCCGGGTGGTGGGCGACGCGCTGAGCGACCTGGGCGTCATCTCCGAGGCGGGGGTGGAGCGCGCGCTGCTGCGGCTGGCCAGCGACGGCAACGCCGCCGTGCAGGACGTGGCCGCGTGGGCGGTCGCGCGCTGGCGCCAGCTCGGCCGCGACGCGGAGCTGTTCCGGCTGCTGGACCGCTGGCAGAAGGACGCGCGGATCCGCGCGATCGTGGAGTCGCTGGTGGAGGGGCGGGAGGAGAAGGTGCGCAGCCCCGAGGCGAACGTGCGCGCCACGGTGGCGCTGGCGGTGGGGTACGCGGTGGAGCACGACCCGCCCAACCAGCTCACCGAGCCGCTGATCGTGCTGATCCGCGAGCTGGCCGCCGACCGCCACAAGGCGGTGCGCAGGCGCTTCGCGGGGGTCACGCTCCCGCGCGCGGTGGCGGCGCACCCCCGGCAGCTTCGCACGCTGCTCTCCGTCATCGCCGCCTGGGACCTGGAGGAGGACGTGGCGCTGGCGCTCGCCTACGCCGCCCACACCCGTCCGGCGGACATCGCCGGGACGCTCGCGGAGTGGCACGGGCGCGTGGACGAACTGCGCACCGACACGGTGGACCCGGGGCGCGTGGGCGTGCGCGAGACGCTGCTGCGCGTGCTGGCGTACACCTACGGCGAGCTGGACTACGACACGGCGGGCGCGCCGGTGTCGGCCGAGGAGGCGTTCCAGCGGCTGAGCGCGATCCTGGCGGCGGAGAGCCACCCGGCCGTGCGCGACGCGGTGGTGGACGCGATGATCCGCCAGGCGCGCGAGCGCTTCGAGCGCGTGGAGCCGCTGCTGCAGCCGCTGATGGGCGGCGTGTCGCCGCCCGAGCAGGACGACGTGGTGCGCCGGCTGACCGGGCTCTACCTGGACCAGCGCGAGCGGCTCGAGGGTGCCGACGCCGAGGTCGAGGTGGGCCGCCGCACCTTCCCCGCGTTCGTGGGCCAGGCCCGGCCGCTCACGCCGGTGGAGCGGGCGATGATGCGCTGGATGCGCGACCCCCGCCACCCGGCGGCGCAGCGCATCGGGATCCGCGCGTCGGTGGCGTTCGTGGAGGCGCTGGACGGGCCCGAGAGCGGCGAGGTCGCCCGCATCGCCGCGGCGCGCACGGCGCGCGGGGGCAACGACGGAGGATTCCGCATCTCCAGCGCCCCGCCGCGCCACGGGCCGCCGGAGCCGGGGTGGTACACGGGCACCTTCGTTCCGTGGCTGGCCACCATCGACGCACCCGAGTACCGCCCGGTGGTGGGCGGCCTGCTCCCCACGGCGCTGGAGCAGAACACGACGCGGCCGCAGGCGCTGGGCTTCGCGCTGAACCGCTGGCGGGGGATGCGCGGCGACACGGCGGTCACTACCACGGCGGAGCGGCTCCGCGGCGCGATCGACCTGCACGCCAGCGAGTGGGTGGCGCTGATCGCAGGCGGCCTCCTCCTCCTGTTCTTCCTGCTGGCCTTCCTCCTCTGACTCCACCGGAGCCGACGACGCATGCCGAACGATTCCACCGCGAGCGCGGCCGAAGCGCTGCTCGCCTACCGCCGGGGCGAGATTCCGCGCGAGTCGCCGTTCCGGGAGCTGTCGCGGACGGTGGCGCAGGCGCTGGGGAGCTTCGACTCCGTCGACCCGCACACGGCGGCCGACCCGCGGTTCCTGGCGGTGACGCTGGCTGCGGTGGCCACTCGCGACGCCGAGTTGGGCGAGGTGATCCGCAAGCTTGCGGCGGAGGTGGAGCGCGCTACTGATGCTTCAGGGCGCGGGGTGTCGGTCCACTTCCGCGGCGACGGGAACATGGTGCATGTGGCGGGGCGCGATCTCCATAACTACGGTACCATGCCCCCAGCGACCGGCCAGGCTTCGACGGAGCCCAAGGAAGTGCCCATTGACGTGCTGTTCGCCGCGGCGATGCCGGACGACTTGGCACCGCTGCGGGTGGATCAGGAGGCGCGCGCGATCCGCGAAACGCTCGAACGGTCGCCGCACCGGGATCGCATCCGACTGCACGAGATCGCCGCGGTACGCGCGCACGACCTGACCGCGGCGCTACTGAGGCTACGGCCACGGATTGTCCACTTCTCGGGCCACGGCAGCGCGGAGACTCGCGAGCTGCTCATCCTGAACGAAATGGACTGCTCGGTGCCGGCGACCGCGGAGGGGCTGCGCGCGATCTTCTCGCGGCTGGCGGGGACGGTGGAATGCGTGGTGATGAACGCGTGCTACTAGCGCGGTAACGCCGCCGCCCTGCTGGAGTCGGTGCCGTACGTGATCGGCAGCGACGGCCCGGTGTCGGACGACATGGCCATCACCTTCTCCACCGGCTTCTACCAGGCGCTGGGGGCAGGGGAGCGGGTGTCCGAGGCGTACGAGTGGGGGTGCGGGCTGGTGAAGCTGATGCGGATCGAGGGCGAGACGCCCGTGCTGGACACCCGCGCGCGCTGAGACGGCGGGAATCCCGGCGACATCGGCTGGACCGTGGTCGATCTACCCCTGCCGTGACGATGGCGGGGAAAGCCGATGATGGCAGAGGGACGCACGCAGGCCCCGCCCGGGTGGCGTGCGGCCGCGATGTGCGGCCACGCGCCGGCCCGGGCGGGGACAAAGGAGTGGACCGCGCCGAAGCGCGGCTACTCGGCCAGCGCGGAAACGTTCTCGGCGCGCGGACCCTTGGGGTCCTGCACCAGGTCGAACTCCACGCGCTGCCCCGTCGACAGGGAGCGGAAACCGCTTCCCTGGATGGCGGAATGGTGGACGAACACGTCCTTGCCGCCCCGGTCCGGCTTGATGAACCCGAACCCCTTCTCGTCCATGAACCGCTCCACCGTGCCAGTCTCCCGTGCCATGCTGAACCTCGTCCGTTCACGTTGAATCTGAGTCCTGCCTAACCTGCCTCCCACGCCATGGGCAAGGATCGTGCTCCCAGCACGTCCGCCGCCGAAATCTCCACGCGGCGCGCGGCCGCGGCGCGCGCACATGCAAGGTGGGAACAGGCATCGGCTCGTTTTCCCACGCCGAAGGGCCTGATACATGGTTCGCGCTCCGGGTCGGGGTTGCACGAGGTGTTATCTTATCCACAGCAGATGAACGTCTCCCTTTCCAGGAGCTTGCGTAGTGCAGATCGATCTGGCCAGCGAGATGGCGGCAGCACGGCTGCGCCGTGAAGAAAAGACGGCGCGTCTCCTCCGCGAGGCGCGGGTGCGGGCGATCCGGGCGTCCATTCGCCCGGGCTCCACCCGCGAGGAGATCGAGGAGTGCGCGCGCAGCTTCTACCCCCGGCTCAGCCCGGAGCTGCTCGAAGAGGCCACCGAGCTCGTCTTCGCGTCTCCGCGCACGATGATCATCCCGGAACACCAGCAGCCGTAACCCACATCGGTCCCGGCGTTTCTCCGCGCGGATATCCGCGGGGAGCGTGGGGGGTGATTCGACGGATGGACGGACGGGCGCGCGGCATTCACCTGCCGCGCGCCCGTTCGCGTTTCGATCCATCCCGTCCGACGTTTTATACGGAGTCCGAATAGTCGGTGCCGGGTCCCGAAACTGAAGAGCCGGGTCTGGGCGTGTCCCTCCGCTGCGCTCCGGGCCGGGCTTCGCGCGCCGTAGGCAACGATACCGCCGTTGCCAACGGCGCCGAGCCGCCGGCGCGCCATGGCTCCGCTCGTTCCCGCGGCGCCGGACGCGGGCGCGCCGTCGTCTCGGCCCTCCGGGCGCGAATCCCTCACGCAAACCCCCGCTCACGGAACGGAGTCCGTGGGATCCGTATTACCCACCACCGTCGGCCGTCGACCGTGTCCGCCGACGTACGTCCGCGATCCACCACGGTCAGCCGTTGCGCGGGGTGCCGCACTCGGCGAGGTCGTGCCGGTTCTCCGGGTCCACCCGCAGGCGCGGGGGCGTTGCCCGGCCGGCCGCGCGCGGGTAGCTTCCACCGCTCCGGACGCGCCCTCCCTCCTCCGATTCTCTCCCCTTTTTGCCGCACGTCTCCACCGCCGCGCTCACCCGCGCGCTGCTTCGCGCGCTGATCCTGGCCCTGGCCTACTTCGTGGCCGGCCGGGTGGGGCTTTCGCTCGCCTTCGTGCAGGCCAACGCCAGCCCGGTGTGGCCGCCGTCGGGGGTGGCGCTGGCCGGGCTGCTGCTGTGGGGGATGCGCTACTGGCCGGCCGTGCTCGTGGGGGCGGTGGCGGTCACGCTCAGCAGCGGCGCGGCGCTGCCGTACGCGGTGATGGCGGGCGCGGGGAACGTGATCGACGCGCTGGTCGGCGCGTGGCTGCTGGGGCGGGTGAAGCGCATCCGCCTCTCCCTGTCCGGCGTGCGCGACGTGCTGCGCTTCGTGCCGCTGGCGGCGCTCCCCGGGCCGGCGGCCAGCGCGCTGCTGGGCGTGGGCGGGCTGCTGCTGTGGGAGATGCTCCCCCTGGAGCGCGCGCCCGTCACCGCGCTGGTGTGGTGGACGGGCAACGGCACCGGCGTGCTGGTGGCCGCGCCGGTGATCCTGGCCTGGGCCGCCGCGCGCCGCCCGCTCACGCGGCAGCAGGCGCTGGAGCTGGCCTGCGCGGCGGCGGGCGCGGTGCTGGTGACGCTGATCGCCTTCGACGGGAGCCGCGGGTGGTACGGGGCGTCGGTGCCGCTCAGCTACGCGGTGTTCCCCTTCGTCACCTGGGCGGCGATGCGCACGGGGCTGCGCGGCGCGTCCACCGTGACGGCGGCGGTGGCGTTCGCGGCGGTGGCGCAGGCGGCGCGCGTGGTCTACGGGCCGCTGGGGGAGGACGACGCGCAGGAGGCGCTGCTCTTCGTGCAGGCGTACCTGGCGCTGGTGTCGATGACGGGGCTGGTGCTGGCCGCGCTCACGCACGAGCGGCGGCGGGCGATGCGGCGCGAGCGGCGGGCCCGGCGCAACGCGCAGGCGGCCGAGCGGCGGTCGGCGTTCCTGGCCGAGGTGGGCGCCGCGCTCAGCGGCTCGCTCGACCACCGCGAGACGCTGGCGCGGCTCTCCACGCTGGTGGTGCCGCGGCTTGCGGACGGCTGCATCGTGGACGAGGTGGACGAGGATGGCCGCTTCGGCTGGGCGGTCACCCTGCACCGCGACCCCGGCATCCACGCGGTGCTGGAGGAGACGCGGCGTTTGTATCCGCCGAATGAGAACCCGCACAGCCGCGTGGCCCGGGCGATGGCCACCGGGCTCACGGAGTGGGTGAAGCGGGTGACGCCCGAGTTCGAGCGGGGGCTGGCGGTGGACGAGCGGCACCTGGGGATGCTGCGGGGGCTGGAGATGAGCGCGGCGGTGTTCGTGCCGCTGGTGGCGCGCGAGCGCACGGTGGGGGTGCTCACGCTGATGCGCACCGGCGGGCGCGAGCTGGGCCGGCGCGACGTGGCGCTGGCCGAGGAGGTGGCCCGCCGCGCGGCGCTGTACGTGGACAACGCGCGGCTGTACCGCAGCGTGCGCAACGAGGCGGCGGCGCGGCAGAAGGTGGTGTCGATGGTGAGCCACGAGGTGCGCAACCCGCTCTCCACCATCCTGCTGAACGCCACCGCCGCGCTGGACGACGGCGCCCGCAGCGGCCCGGCGCGCCCGCCGCTGGAGGCCGTGGTCCTCGCCGCCGAGCAGATCCGCCACCTGGTGCAGGACCTGGCCGACGTCACCCGGCTGGAGGCGGGGAGCCTGCCGGTGGAGCGCGTGGTGTTCCGCCCCTGCGCGATGCTGCGCGAGGCCGCGCTGCTGCTGGAGCCGCTCGCCGCCCGCAACGGCGTGCGCTTCGAGGCGCGCATCCCCGCCGACCTTCCCCCCGTGGTGGGCGACCGCGACCGCACGCTGCAGGTGCTGGGCAACCTGGTGGGCAACGCGGTCCGCCACACGCCCGGGGGCGGCAGCATCGTCATCCACGCCGAGGCGGTGGAGGGCGCGGTGCGCTTCAGCGTGGCCGACACCGGCGGCGGGATCGAGGCGGACGCGCTGGGCGGGCTGTTCACCCCGCTCTGGAGCGGCGACGTGGCCGCGCGGGGGATGGGGCTCCCCCTCTCCCGCGCGATCGTGGAGGCGCAGGGCGGGCGCATGTGGGCCGAGAGCGATCCCGGCCGCGGCAGCCGCTTCTACTTCACCATGCCGATCCACCCGGACGCCTGACCGACAGACTGGCGTGCTCGACCGTCGCCCTTGAAACGTGCTGTTCAGGGGATTGGGTGAGAGAGATGGGGAGAGGTCCCACGGTCGTTCCCTTCGTCCACCTTCCGATCTCCAGCGGTTGCCGCATCCACCGCAGCCGCATAGATTCCGGCCTCTTCCGCACCGATCGCAGTCCTCGTCGCCGGCCCGCCGGCGCGCTCCCGTACCCATCCCCGATGGCGTCCGAAGACACCCCGCTGATGCTGCAGTGGCGCGAGATCAAGGCGCGCCACCCGGACGCGCTGGTCTTCTTCCGCGTGGGCGACTTCTACGAGCTGTTCAACGACGACGCCGTGGAAGGGTCGAAGCTCCTCGACCTGACGCTCACCTCGCGCAACAACGGCGGGAGCCGCGCGCCGCTGGCCGGGATCCCCGCCCACGCGCTGGAGACCTACCTCCGCCGGCTGGTGGCGGCGGGGCGCCGCGTGGCCATCTGCGACCAGGTGGAAGACCCCGCGCTGGCCAAGGGGCTGGTGCGCCGCGAGGTGACCGAGATGGTGACGCCCGGCGCGGTGTTCAGCGACTCGCTGCTGGACGCGCGCCGCAACAACTTCCTGGGCGCCATCGCCGGCGACGCGGCGGGCGAGGGGACGGTGGGGCTGGCGCTGGGCGACCTGACCACCGGGGAGATGAGCGTGCGCCGGGTGAGCTGGGAGGAGCTCCCCAACGCGCTCGGCGTCTTCCAGCCCGCCGAGCTGCTGCTGCCGCGCACCTGGGAGCTCTTTCCCATCCCCGGCGCGGGCGACGTGACCCGCACCTACCGGCCCGACTGGCTCTTCGACCCGCGCCAGGCGGGCGAGGAGCTGTCGCGGCACTTCCGCGTGGCCAACCTCGCCGGCTACGGCTTCCAGGAGGGCGACGACGCGCTGGTGGCCGCCTGCGGCGCGCTGATCGCCTACCTGGCCGAGGTGCAGCCGGCGGGCTTCGGGGGCCTGAGGCCGCCGCGCATCGAGCGGCCGGGGCACGAGATGGTGCTGGACGAGATGACCCGGCGCAACCTGGAGCTGGCCGAGCCGATGCGCGGCGCGGGGACGCAGGGGACGCTGCTGGGCGTGCTGGACGAGGCGCTCACGCCGATGGGCGGCCGCCTGCTGCGCCGCTGGCTGCTGGCGCCGCTGGTGGACGTCCCCTCCATCGACGGGCGGCTGGACGCGGTGGCCGAGCTGGTGGAGGACGCCGCCGCCCGCCGCGCCGCCCGCGACGCGCTGGGCGACGTGCGCGACCTGGAGCGGCTGGCGGTGAAGGTGGGCTCCGGCCGCGCCAACCCGCGCGAGATGCTGGCGCTGGCGGCGTCGCTGGGGAAGGTGCCGCCGCTGCGCGACGCGCTGGCCGGCGCGCGGGCGCACCTGCTGCGCGGCGTGCTGGAGGGGCTGGACCCGGTGGACGACGTGCGCGGCGCCATCGAGCGCACCGTGAGCCCCGACGCGCCGGTGGCGATCGCCGACGGCGGCGTGGTGCGCGGCGGCTGCTGCGACGAGCTCGACGAGCTGCGCACCGTGCGCGACGGCGCGGTCGACTTCATCGCCAGCCTGCAGGCGCGCGAGCGCGAGCGCACGGGGATCGGGTCGCTGAAGGTGGGCTTCAACCGCGTCTTCGGCTACTACCTGGAGGTCACGCGCACCCACGCCGAGCGCGTCCCGCCCGACTACCTGCGCAAGCAGACGCTGGCCAACGCCGAGCGCTACTTCACCCCCGAGCTGAAGGAGTGGGAGGACAAGGTGCTCGGCGCGGAGGAGAAGATCGCCACGCTGGAGGCGCGCCTCTTCGCCGAGCTGCGCGAGACGGCCGCGCGCCAGGTGCCGCGCATCCAGGCGGTGGCCGAGCGCGTGGCCACGCTGGACGTGCTGGCCGCGCTGGCCGAGGCCGCGGTGCGCCGCGACCTGGTGCGCCCGGAGGTGGACGGCGGCTTCACCCTGGAGATCCGCGGCGGGCGCCACCCGGTGGTGGAAACGATGATGCCGCGCGAGGAGTTCATCCCCAACGACGTGCGGCTGGACCAGGGCGAGCGGGTGATGATCCTCACCGGGCCCAACATGGCCGGCAAGAGCACGGTGCTCCGCCAGGTGGGGCTGATCGTGCTGATGGCGCAGGTGGGGTCGTTCGTCCCGGCGCACTACGCCCGGGTGGGGGTGGTGGACCGCATCTTCACCCGCGTGGGCGCGTCGGACAACCTGGTGCGCGGGCAGTCCACCTTCATGGTGGAGATGAACGAGACGGCGGCGATCCTGCACGGCGCCACCGCGCGCTCGCTGGTGCTGCTGGACGAGATCGGCCGGGGGACCAGCACCTGGGACGGGCTGTCGGTGGCGACGGCGACGACGGAGCACCTGCACGAGCACGTCGGGGCGAAGACCATCTTCGCCACGCACTACCACGAGCTCACCCGGCTTTCCAACCGCCTGCCGGGCGTGGTAAACTTCAGCGTGGCCGTGCGCGAGGTGGGCGACGGGATCGTGTTCCTGCGGCGCCTGGTGCCCGGCGGCGCCGACCGCAGCTACGGGGTGGAGGTGGCGCGGCTGGCCGGGCTGCCCGAGACGGTGGTGGCCCGCGCCCGCGAGATCCTGCGCGAGCTGGAGACCGCCGCCGCCCCGGCGCCCGCGCAGCCCGCGCCCCCGCCCGAGGTGCAGCTCGCGCTCTTCGGACCGCCGCCGCACCCGGCCGTGGAGCGCCTGCGCGCCGTGGACGTGGACCGCACCACGCCGCTGCAGGCGCTGAACCTGCTGGCCGAGCTGGCCCAGGCCGCCCGCACCTGAAACCCGACCCGAGATGACGCGACCCACCGCGAAGACCGCCGCCGCACTCGCCGCCGCCCTGCTGCTGGCCGGCTGCGAGCGCGAGCCGGTGCCCGAGACGCCGCCGCGGCAGGTCTCCGAATCGCCCTTCCAGTACCCGGAAGAGCTGTGGGACGCGCAGGTGGAGGGGCAGAGCACGCTGCGCCTCTTCATCTCCGACCGCGGCACCGTGGACACCGCGCGGCTGGAGAAGTCCAGCGGCTACGCGGCGTTCGACAGCGCGGCGCTGGCGGGGAGCCGGCAGCTCCGCTTCGAGCCGGCCACGCGCGGCGGCGAGGCGGTGGCCGCCTGGTTCCTCCTCCCCGTGCAGTTCGAGCTGAACCCGGCCGACTCGGCCGCGGCCGCCCCCACCACCGCGCCGCCGGCCGCCGGCGGCGACAGCGCCAGGCGATGAGCGACACCTCCGAAACCTCAGCGCCCGGCATGGCGCCCCCGCGGCACCTGCAGCCGTACGCCAACGTGGTGGAGACCATCGGCTGGACGCCGCTGATCCGCCTGAACGCGGTGGCGCGCGGGGTCCGCACCCCCGTCTACGGCAAGGCCGAGTTCATGAACCCCGGCGGGAGCCTCAAGGACCGCATCGGCCCCGCGATCATCGAGGCGGCCGAGCGCGAGGGGCGGCTGAAGCCGGGCGGCACGGTGGTGGAGGGGACCAGCGGCAACACCGGCGTGGGGCTGGCGCTGGCGGCGGCGATCAAGGGGTACCGCTGCATCTTCACCCTCTCCGACAAGTTCAGCCAGGAGAAGGTGCAGCTCCTGCGCGCGTTCGGCGCCGAGGTGATCGTGACCTCGGCCGCGCTGGCGCCCGACCACCCCGACAACTACGTCAACCTCGCCAAGCGCATCGCCGAGGAGACGCCGAACGCGGTGCTGGCCGACCAGTTCTACAACCAGGCCAACCCCGAGGCGCACTACCGCACCACCGGCCCCGAGATCTGGGAGCAGACCGGCGGCCGCGTGACCCACTTCGTCTCCGCCGCGGGGACGGGGGGGACCATCACCGGCGTGGGGCGCTACCTCAAGGAGCGCAACCCGGCGATCCGGATCGTGGGCGGCGACCCCGAGGGCTCCATCCTCAAGGGCTTCTGGGAGACCGGGACCAAGGGCGAGCCGGCGCCGTACAAGGTGGAGGGGATCGGGCAGGACAAGATCCCCGGCACGCTGGACATGAGCGTGGTGGACGAGTGGCGCAGCGTGGACGACCGCACCTCGATGACGCTGGCGCGGCGCCTCACCCGCGAGGAGGGCCTCTTCGTGGGCGGCTCGACCGGGCTGGTCGCACACGTGGCGCTGCAGGTGGCGCGCGAGGTGGACGACCCCGAGGCCTGCGTGGTGTGCATGCTCTGCGACACCGGCGAGCGCTACCTGAGCAAGGTGTACAACGAAGACTGGATGCGCGAGAACCGGCTGCTGGAGCCCGCCCGCGTCACCGCCGGCGACATGGTGACCGGCAAGGCCAACGGCGCGCCGCCGCAGCTCATCGCGGTGACGCCCGAGACGCCGGTGCGGCAGGCGCTGGGCTTCATCACCGGGAACAACATCTCGCAGCTCCCCGTGGTGGCCGAGGGCGACTGCGTGGGCCACGTGGCCGAGAGCACGCTGATGTCGCGGGTGCTGGAGAACACGCAGGTGCTGGAGCGGTCGGTGCAGCACGTGATGGACGCGCCGCTCCCCGTGGTGGACGGCCACGTGGACATGCCCACCGTCACCCGCCTGCTCTCCAAGAACCCCGCCGTGCTGGTGCGCCGCAACGGCAAGCTGGACGGCATCGTCACGCGCTACGACGTGATGCGCTACGTGACCGGCGCCTGAGCCGGGTCGCGGTCGTTGGTGCCGGGACTGAAAGTGAAGGGCCGGGTATGGGCGTGTCCCTCCGCTGCGCTCCG
>DASQLJ010000145.1:0-12846 GCA_035630095.1 Longimicrobium sp. | reverse complement strand
GCGTAATCGTTCAGGGTGGGACACGAAGATTGTGGACTTTGTTCACTAGTGCCACTACATCTTGTGGCTCATGAGCATAGTCGAGCACCTGGAAACGAGTGGCGAGGTACTCTCGCCCGCCGTGCGGGCAGCGATCGAGCTGCTGGAGAGTAGCGTCGCCGAGTTGCGCGCGCGTGTGCTGGAGTTGGAGGCGCGGCTGGCGCAGAACTCGACCAACTCGTCGAAGCCGCCGTCATCCGACGGACCGGGGGTTGCGCGGCCTGGAAAGAAGCCAAAGGGGAGGAAGCGCGGCGGCCAGCCCGGGCACCAGGGGCACCACCGCACGCTTCTGGCACCGGAGCGGGTCGATGAAGTGGTGCTGCACGCGCCGGAGTCGTGCGGGTATTGCGGACACTCGCTGGCGGGAGCGGAGGAAGGCCGGCCAGCGTACGTGCACCAGGTGGTGGAGCTTCCGCCGATTCGTGCGGAGGTGAAGGAGCACCGGATGGTGTGCCTGCGCTGCCCGAAGTGCTCGGGGCTGACGCGTGCGCCGATGCCGCAGGAAGTGGGCGGCAAGTGCTTCGGCCCGCGTCTCACCGGGCTGGTGGGTGTGCTGGCCGGGCACTACCGGATGAGCAGGCGGTCGCTGAGAGACCTGGTGAGCCGTCTGCTGGACGTGCCGGCGCCGTCGCTGGGGAGCACCGAGGCGTGCACGCAGGAGACGAGCGCCGCGCTGGAGGCGGCGTACCGGGAGGCACTGGACGAGGTGAGAGCCAGTGGACGGGCGAACGTGGACGAGACGCCCTGGATGCTGAGCGGGCGTAAGATGTGGCTGTGGGTGGGAGTGGCCGACCGGACAACGGCGTATCACCTGGCGTGGAGCCGGGGGAAGGCAGAGTTGAAGACGTTCCTGGGCGATTACAAGGGGATCGTGACCAGCGACCGATGGTGCTCGTACCAGGCGTGTGCGAACCGGCAGCTTTGCTGGGCGCACCTGCTGAGGAACATCAAGAAGCTGGAGCTGCGGGGCGGGAAGGCGGCGGAGTTCGCGGCCGAGGGCGAGACGCTCTGCGACCGGGTCTTCGAACGGTGGCGAAGTTACCAGGAGGGAAACCAGGAGCGGGATGAGCTGAAACGCGGGATGGCTGGCATCCAGGCGTCGTTCCGGTGTCTGATCGAGCGTGGCGCGGCGTCGATCAACAACAAGGTGGCCCGCATGTGCCGCAACCTGCTCAAGCTGTGGCCGTGGCTGTGGACCTTCCTCGATGAGCCGGTCGAGCCGACGAACAACGCCGCCGAGCGCGCGCTGCGCAAGGCCGTGCTGTGGAGGAAGAACTGCTTCGGCAACCAGAGCGAGGCCGGGCTTCGCTACGCGGAGCGTATCCTGACGATCAGCGCGACCTGCCAGCAGCTGCGGATACATCCGCTGGATTTCGTCGCCACATCGATCAAGGCCCATCGCTCAGGCACTCCTGCGCCCAAGCTCCTGCAGGCTACCTGAACGATTACGCTGCGGCTTCAGCCGCCGGTCGCGTGGCCAGCCTCGAGCACGCACCATCGGCATCCACTTAGCCGATCCTCCTCCGTGTCCGCCTCACCCCACCACCCGCCGCCCCCGCTTCCACACTCCCGCGACGATCGGTGCGGCGAGGCGGTACGGGATCTCGCCGGCGGAGGCGACGTTCCACAGCACCAGGTCCGCCGGGGCGCCGGGGGCCAGGGTGCCGCGGCCGTCCGACAGCTCCAGCGCGGCGGCGCCGGCGGCGGTGGCGGCGCGGAGGCTCTCGGCGGGGCTCATCCCCATCCGCGAGCACGCCGCCGTCATCGTGAACTGCAGGTTCGGCGACGGGCACGAACCAGGGTTGAAGTCCGTCGCCAGCGCCACCGTGGCGCCCGCGTCCAGCAGCGCCCGCGCAGGGGCGAACTTCGGGCGGCCCAGGAAGAAGAGGGTGCCCGGGAGCAGCGTCGCCACCGTGGTCGACCCCGCCAGCGCGCGGATCCCCGCCTCCGAGATGTCGCCCAGGTGGTCGGCGCTGGCGGCGCCCAGCTCGGCCGCCAGCTCCGCGCCGCCGCTCCCCTCCAGCTCGTCGGCGTGCAGCTTGGGGCGCAGGCCGTAGCCCAGCCCCGCGCGCAGGATGCGCTCCGTCTGCGCGCGCGTGAACACGCCCGGCTCCATGAACACGTCGCAGAAGCACGCCAGCCCGCTCTCCGCCACCGCCGGGATCATCTCCCCCACCAGCAGGTCGACGTATCTCTCCCGGTCTCCCTCGCTCTCCCGGAAGCCGGGGGGGAACTCGTGCGCGCCCAGGAACGTCGGGACGAGGTCGATCGGCTGCAGCTCGCGCAGGCGGGCGATCGCGCGCAGCGTCTTCAGCTCGTCTTCCGTGCTCAGGCCGTAGCCGCTCTTTACCTCGGCCGTCGTGGTGCCGCACGCCAGCATCTCGCGCAGGCGGGGGAGCGCCATCCGCACCAGCTCGTCCTCGTCGCGCGCGCGCAGGTCGCGCACGCTGGCGTTGATCCCGCCGCCGCGCCGCGCGATCTCCATGTACGGCACGCCCTGGCTGCGCAGCGCGTACTCGTCCGTCCGGTATCTCCCGAACACGGCGTGGGTGTGCGAGTCGACCAGGCCGGGGGTGAGCACGCGGCCGCCGCAGTCGAAGCGCTCGGCGGCCGGATGCGCGGCGAGCACCTCGCTCTCCGGGCCGACGGCGACGATTGCCCCGCGGCTGACGGCGACGGCGCCGTGGGGGAGGACGGCGGCGGGGTCGGCGCCGTCGGCGCCGCGGGCGGGGCCGGTGCAGCGCGCGACCTCCGCGGCGTTGTGAAACACGAGTGTTGGTGCGGTATCGGGCATCATCCCCATCTGGCCGTGTTCTTGCGCTTTTCCGCGGTCGGCGTAATTGTGCGCCGCGGCTCTTGCCCGCGTCAACTCAAGCTCCCACAAGGCCCGGACCCGCATGGTCGAAGTCTCGACCACTCCCCCGTCTGAACGCTACCCCGGCCGGCCCACCGAGGGCCGCGTCGTGGTGATCGCCCCCACGCGCGCCGCCTGCGAAACCATCGAGCTGGGCGTGCAGCTCACGCACGTGGAGACGATCATGAACCGCGAGCACGGCGAGGAGATCCGCCAGCTCGCGCGCGAGGGGAAGGGCTTCGGCATCATGGCCGGCACCGGCACGGGCAAGACGCTGGCCGTGCGCCCGATCGCGCAGGAGATCGTGGGCAACGAGCTGCGCGTGGGCGTGGTCAACCGCGAGCGCGAGGCCACCCCCGACACGCCCAACTGGAACGTCGTCGTCATCACCACCGGCATCGCCCGGCGCTGGCTGCAGGACAACCTGATCGACGCGACCGACGTGGTGGTGGTGGACGAGATCCACCAGACCAGCGCCGAGCTGGAGCTGTGCCTGGCGCTGGCCAAGCGCGCCGGCTGCCGCTTCGTTTGGCTCTCGGCAACGGTCGATCCGACGTTCTACGCCGAGTACCTGAACTCGGCCACGGTGATCGTCTCCAGCGCGTTCGACCCGGAGAAGGCGGCGAACGTGCGCGTCTCCAACACGCAGAACCCGCTCGCCTTCCTGGCCGAGCGCTTCATGCGCCACGTGCAGAAGGAGAAGCGCGGCGTGGCCGTGTTCGTCCCCACCCGCGCGGGGACCGAGGAGATCGCCAAGACGCTGCAGCGCGACTACCCGCGCCTCCTCACCGAGTACTACCACGGCGGCGAGCCGGTGGCCAAGCTGCGGCCGTTCCTCGAGGAGGACGGCGCGCCGCACCCGTTCGTCCTCTCCATGACGTCGGCCGGGCAGAGCGCGCTGAACATCCGCGGGCTCGACACCGTGGTCATCGAAGACGCGCAGTTCACCACCATCGTGCAGCGCGGGCGCTCGGTTTTGACGCGCCTGCCGCTGGGGTCCAACGAGATCCTGCAGATGGCGGGGCGGGTGCACGGGCGCGTGGCCGGCGGCGAGGTGTGGATCCTGTCGGAGCGCGACATCGACTTCGAGCAGCTCCGCCCCACCGCGCCCAACTTCCAGCTCGCGGGCGACCCCGAGCGCGTGGCGCTGACCTGCGCCAACATGGGCGTGCGCGCCGACGAGCTCGACCTGCCGGTGCCGCTGGACCGCATCGCCTACCGCCGCTCGGTCGACCTGCTGACGGAGCGCGGGCTGATCGCCAACAACCGGCTGACGGAGTACGGGCGCAAGGTGGAGGTGCTCCCCGTGGACCGCGCCTGGGGCGAGCTGCTGGTGAACGCCGAGGAGCACCTGGTGCCCGTGGTCGCCGGTTGCGCCAGCATCGATTCGCTGCACCGCATGCTGAAGCCCGACAACGACATCGGGCAGTACGTGGTGAAGGGGAGCGACCACCTCACCGTCTACAACATCTACCAGCACGCGGTGGATAACATCGGGATGATGGGGCACGTGTACGGCCTCCCGCGGCACGTGTTCGACGAGGAGGCGCTGGCCAAGTGGTGCGACGAGCGCGGTGTCCTCGTCCGGTCGATCGAGGACGGGGCGCTCGCCATCGCCTCCATCTACCGCTCGCTCGACCTGGATCTGCCGCGCAAGCTGCCGAGGCTGAACCGCAGCCTGGAGCGCGACTGGAAGGCGCTGTTCGCGCGGGTGATGCCGTTCTCGCTGGTGATCGACGAGGAGACGAGCTGGGGCGAGGAGGTGCGGGTCAGCAAGACCAGCGTCTGCGGAAACTGGGGGCCGGTGGCCGGCGAGATCCTGTACTTCGCCGACAAGAACGGCCGCACCCGCGGCTCCATCAGCGGCACGCAGCTCGACATGGACCTGATCTGGGAATACGCCCAGACGGTGGAGAGCCGCGTCGTCTACGACCCCGCGCACAAGCGCAACCCGCTGCGCCTGATCCGCACGCGCGAGTACCACGGGTTCGAGTTGGACCGCGACGACGTGCCGGTGGAGCGCTTCACCGACGCGATCGCCGAGAACGCCCGCCGCGCGCTGGCGGACGCGGTGATCAGCGGGAAGGCGTATCACCCCGACCAGCTCGCCAACCGCGCCGTGCTCCGCGAGCTGCGCGAGGTGTGGCGCCGCTCGGGCGGCACCGTGGGCGCGGCCGGCGACGATTCGCTTCGCGAGATGCTGGCCGGGCGGCTGGCCGGCGTCAACTCGTTCGCCGAGTTCATGGAGACGTCGCTGCGGGTGGACGCCGACGCCGTGGTGCCGCGCGACGAGCGGCAGCGGTGGATGGCGCTGCCGGGCGAGATCGAGCTGGACGGCGAATCGTATCCGCTGGACTACTCGGTGGAGGAGGGCGTGGGCGTGGTGCGCGCGCGCATCCCCGCCAAGCTGGTCTACCGCATCGAAGACGCCGACGTGCCGGTGCTGGAGACCGGCCGGCCGCTGGGGTGGACGGTGGTGCGCGGGAAGAAGGACCCGGTGCAGGCCGAATCGCTGGAGGCCGCCCGCCTGCGCCTGAGCGAAGGCGGCCCCGGCGACCGCCCCCGCCGCAAGCCCAAGAACTGGATGGAGATGGAAACCGTCGAGGGTGCCGTCGACGAGGACGGCCGTCCCTGCCGGAGCGGCCAGCGCAAGGGCCCCGCGCGTGGCCGGCGCGATGGCGGCGGCCCCGGCTCTCGCGGCGCCGGTGGAGATCGCGTCGGCGGCGGCGAAGGCAGCCCCCGCCGCGGTGGCGGTCGCGGGCGCGGGCCGAAGCCGGGCGGTCCCGGCGGGCCGGGAGGGCGCGCGAAGGGGCGGAAGGGCGGCGGGCGGAAGCGCGCGGGGCGATGAGCGGGCGTACGCAGCATCCTTACCGTTGGTGCGCGTCGGCCGTTCGATTAAATTGCTGGCATGAGCCTTCGCGTCGAGTGGGATCCGGGAAAGGCAGAGGCGAACGAATCCAAGCACGGCGTTACCTTCTCGGAGGCGGCGACGGTCCTTGCCGATCCGCTTTCGATCACGCTCGACGATTCGGACCACTCCGGTTCCGAGCCTCGCCTGCTGATCCTCGGCCAATCCACCACCGGCCGATTTCTCATCGTCTCGTTTACGGAGCGGCGCGATGCGCTACGCCTCATCAGCGCCCGCCCAATGACCACTCGCGAAAGACGCACGTATGAGCAAGCCCGTGGAACCTGACGAGTTGAGGCCGGAGTACGACTTCACTGTCGACGATCTGCGCCGGGGTGTGAAGGGCAAGTACGCGGCGCGGTATGCGGCGGGGACGAACCTCGTTCCACTGGATGCGGACGTGGCCGAGGTCTTCCCGGACGCCGAAGCCGTGAACGACGCACTCCGGGCGCTCGCGGGGATCATCAAACAGCGCACGAGAGCGGCAGCGTAGGCATTGGCCCGACCGCATCATGACCTCTCGGCAGCGCGGGTGATTCTCCCGCGCTGCCGAGCGCTTCCCAAGTGTTTGGATCGTCATGCCGCGAGCCGCCGCACCACCTCTCGCGCTCCCTTGCGGTACACTGTCAGGCACACCAACTCGTCGGCGTCGTCGCGTACCTCCCACCAGCGGCTCTTCTGCTGCTTGATGATCGTGTAAGCGGGCTTTGCGGCGGCTGCGGGCGTGGGGTCGTTCGGGTCCTGTGGCATGGTGGCCTCCGATGCTCTTGACCTTGGCCGCGCCGCAGGGGTAGCTTGGGTGAGCGGGCGGCTCTCGGGTCGTCTCGTGTAGGCTGGCCGAGTCTTCTTGGTGGGAGAGCGGCCAGCCTTTTCTTCGCCCCTGCTGGTCACTAATATAGCTGACCAAGGTTTTTTGGTCAATAGATGTACTGACCACAATGCAAGCTGATGCTGCTGCAGAGCGCGCCCGGTTTCGCGAGGCGGTTGACCGGCTGCGGCTCTCGACTGGATACTCGATGGACGACGTTGCGGCCGCGTTCGGCGTGAGCCTCAACCTCGCCCAGCGCTGGCGCGCGGAAGGCGGCCGCCACCGCCCGCGCCCAGGCTGGGAGCAAACGCTGGCGAAGATGGCGCGCGATGGCGCGGCGGCGAACCGCGAGCGGGCGGAGGCTGCCGAGGTGCTTGCTTACGAGCTCCGCCACACTTGTCACTTGTCTTAGGGCGATGTTATCCGCTTAACTTACCACCGAAATTCCATGCTTTTAGCTGACCTATTAGCAAAAGGATTTTTCCCACGTGAGTTGCCGCCCCCGTTTCGTTCAACGGATCTCGGGATTCTCACAGGCGCGTCCGTGCCGGACTCGTGGAAAACGAATTCTAAGGGGGAGTATGCTCGTGAGTGTGAGCTAGAGCGCTACAACCATCGACGCGTGGGATATTTGCGTCGCCAACTCGCATTTCCAAACCCGATTCTCTTCTATCATCTAGCGGAAGCTATCGCGACCGCTTGGCCCCTCCTACGCAAACATCTTTCGCACGGTTCATGGTCCACGACACGCCCAACAAGGCGTGGGCGACGCCGCCGGGCATTTGCCGCACGGCAAACAGACGATGCGTTTGCTGTAACAGTAGCAAAAGTCCGAGAGACCTCGCGGTACATCTTGAAGGGAGACATCTCTCGCTTTTACCCATCGGTATATACTCATGCGATCCCATGGGCACTACACGGCCGAGCCACTGCGAAAACCAATTTCAAGCCGATGGCATCCCTTGGTAACAAACTGGATTACTGGGTCCGAATGGGCCAAAGTAGGCAAACCGTTGGATTGCCGATTGGCCCTGACACAAGCTGGGTCGTTTCAGAGTTAGTGTTGGTTGCTGTTGAAAAGGCTTTTCGGCGCAGATACAGTGCCCCTGTGCGCGGATGCAGCTTGATCGATGATTATGAACTTGGGTTTTCGTCTCTGCCTTCTGCGGAGGAGGCATTAGCTGCGTTGGAAGCCTCTCTCAATGAGTTCGAGTTAAGCCTCAACGTAAAGAAAACGACCATCCGCCAATTACCCCAAATTATCGGTAGATCTTGGCCTGAGAGTATCTCGACCTACCGGTTTCGCAAAGATGCAAAAGCGCAGGCAACCGACCTCATCCGTTTCTTCAACACAGTGTTCGAACATGCCGTGGCTTTTCCAGAGGATTACGTTGTGAAGTATGCTGTGGCACGCCTTTCAACTTTTGATGTAGCACCGCAGAACTGGCCACTCTACCAATCCTTACTGCTCCAGTGCATGACCATTGAACCCGGCTGCCTGCCTTCTTCGGAGCGGGAACTTCGTAAACAGCGTTCGCGGGGGCACAGGATTGATCGGGAGGCATTAAGTGAGTGCTTGGAGGTGATCATCACGACAGGCGCTCCTCTAGGGCATAGCGCAGAAGTAGCATGGGCGCTCTGGTTAGCCATCATCTTCGATGCAAAGCTCGGATCGAAAGCTGCAGTGGCGGTATCATCGATGATCGATAGTTTTGCCGCACTTACAGCCCTGCATGCGGAATCCCTCGGAATTTTTACCGTCCCCTTAAATCGTAGTCATTGGGCTGTAACACAAAACTCGAACGAACTGTGGCGTCAGAACTGGCTCCTGGCATATGAAGCTAACGTTCAGAAGTGGCTGCCAACAGCAGGGCGAAGCGACCATGTCAAGGCCGATCCAGCCTTTAAGGAATTGAAAACACGGGGCGTGCGGTTCTACGATTCGCAAGTGGTACCGGCACCGGTGGGCGTGGGACGCGTGCGATTAAATGCGAATGGGTACCCTATGGACTGATAGCGCGCAAATGGCATGATTCGCGAGCCTGCGTGGCGTTTCATTTTCCTTCAGCGTTGCTTCCGCCCCGCCGAACCTCTCCTTCGCGCGCTGCTCGACAATGCGCCGTGGCCGGGCACCCGGAAGCCTCACCCCATCGGCAGCCGCAGCGTAAAGGTGGAGCCGGCGCCGGGGGTGCTTTCGACCACGATGTCGCCGCCCATGCGGCGGGCGAGGAGGCGGCTGGTGGCGAGGCCGAGGCCCACGCCGGCCTGCGTGCTGGCCGCGCCCGCGACCTGCACGAACGGCTCGAAGATCCGCTCCAGGTCCTCGGCGGCGATGCCCCGGCCGGTGTCGCGAACCACGATCTCGGCCCACGGGCCCGCGCGGCGGCCGGTGATGGCCACGCTCCCGCCCTCGCCGGTGAACTTGACCGCGTTGGTCGACAGGTTCACCAGCACCTGAAGCACGCGCTCGCGGTCGGCCACCGCCATCAGCTCCCCGCCGCCTTCATCGCCCTCGCCCGCCAGCTGGCAGGTGAAGGCGATGCGCTTTTCGGCCGCCTGCTGCTCCACGAACGACACCAGCGACTCGCACAGCTCCGCCAGCCCGATCGGGCGCAGCGTCAGCGGGATCTCGCCCTTCTCCGTCCGGGCGAACTGCAGGATGTCGTCGATCAGCGCGAGCAGGTGGCGCTGCGCCTGCGAGATGCGAAGCGTCGCGTCGCGCTGCGCGTCGGTGACCGGGCCGTGCACCCCTATCTCGATGAGCTGCGCGTAGCCGCCAATCGCATTCAGCGGCGTGCGCAGGTCGTGGCTCATGGCCGCCAGGAAGTCGCCCTTGGCGCGGTTGGCGGCGTCGGCCTCGGCACGGGCGCGCTCGAGCTCGGCCGCCTGCTCCTCCAGCGTGCGCCGGGCCTCGACGGCGGCCTCGGCGAGCTGCTCGGCCTCGGCGCGGAAGCGGTCCGACTCGGCGCGCGCCATGCGCAGCGAGATCTCGTTCACCGCCACGGCCGCGAGCTCGGTCAGCACCGCCACCTCGTCGTCGGTCCACGCGTGCGGCGCCGTGTCGATCGCGCAGAAGGCGCCGACGGCCTCGCCGTTGATGATGATCGGCACGCCCACGTAGGCGGCCACGCCCAGCGACCGCACCGTGGGCACCTCGCGGTAAACCGGGTCGGCCCGGGTGTCGGGGATCACCAGCGGCTCGCCCGACTGCACGGTGAAGTGGCAGAAGGTGGGCCCCTCGATCTCCCGCGCCGACGCCAGCGGCTCGCCGAAGCCGCACGCCGACTTGTAGAAGTCGCGGTGCTCGTCCACCAGCGAGACGAACGCGGCGGGGATCTTCACCAGGCGCACGGCCAGGCGGGTGAGGCGGTCGAACGACTCCTCGACCTCGCTGTCGAGCAGCCCCGTGGCGCGCACGGCCGCCAGCCGCCGCTCGCCGGCGACGACGTCCTGCGCCCGCGCGTAAGCCTGCGCGAACGTCGGGCTCTCGATGACGGCGCCGGGGGTGGGCAAATCGTTCCTTCCGATGGAGATGCGGGATGCGCATCCTGGCCGCTCCGCCGCTGGCGAGCAACGGCCGCAAGTTTGTGCAACCCCGGTGCCGGAGGGCGTGAGGCGGCGCTCGGAGACATCACCCCGCGCCTCCGTCCATGCGCGCCGTTGCGGCTCATTCGGTCCGGTCGCACGGATCGTTGAAACGTGCGGGAGGCTGCCGCGGTATATCACACGTGGGATCGCCGGGCGAGGTCCGGGCGATTCCACGAGTCCCCGGCGGCGAAAGAGGATTCCCGCCTGCGCGGGCGCTCGACGGCATCCCATCGACAGGAGGCGGATGTGAAGCGGTTCGCGTGGTCTGCAGCGGTGGCGGCGGCATCGCTCGCATCGTTCGGCTGCAGGGCCGCCGTGAACCCGGCGCCGGTCGCGGGCGCGGCGGGGAACGGCTGCAGCGCGGCGGTGGCGTCGGCGGACGTGTCGGGGTGGCGGAGCGTGGAAGCGGATGGCTTCACGTTCTGCGTGCCGCCGGACTGGAGCGTCGGCGGAAGCGGTAGATCCTGGAGCCGCGGCACCGCCCGCGTCACCTGGGGCCTCGGCCGGACCGTGGCCGCTGCGGACGTGCCGGCGATGGCGCAGGCGTCGAGCCAGCCAGCCTTCGCGTGCACGGGACCGTCGAAGGGCGCGCGGATCCACCCCAGGCCGGAGATGATCGGCGGCCGGCAGGCGCAGGTGTGGCGAAGCCGCGTCCGCCAGGGGTTCTACACGGGCGGCCACTGGAGCGCGCCGCACTTCTACATCGTGGGCGAGGCGAGCGACGCCGCCACGGCCGACCTGGAGATGACGATCCTCCGCACCGCCCGCGTGGCGTCGCGCTGACCCCTCCTTGGGCGCAGGCCGTCCACGCGCCGTCGGACCGGAGGTCGGCGGCGCAGGACGGGATGCTCCCCCACCACGAGGACCCGGTCTTCACCTGACGATCGTCCCTCACCGCCGCAGGCCGGGCGGGATCTCCGCGAGCCAGCCCACCTCCAGCACGCCCCAGAAGCCGACCAGGATCGCCTCGGCGGCGTCGTGGCGGAGCGAGGTGGGGCGCGGCGCGCCGGACCACTCGATCACGCGCCGGGCGAGCGCGTCGGCCGTCGTCTTCGCCTGGATCCCGGAGCGCTGCTCGCGCGGGTAGAGCAGGACGCGGCGCCAATCCTCCGCGGCGATCCGCAGCACCGCCAAACCCCGCCTCGCCGCCTCGCGCGCCCACGCGTCGCCAAGCGGCCCGCCGCCTTCCATCACCACCCACGCCAGGTCGCGCTCCGCCTCGAGCAGCGCGGGGAGCGCCCGCCGCAGCCGCGCCGCGCTGCCGAAGTTCTGCGAACGGTAGCGCAGCAGCCGCCCGTCGCCGCCGTACAGCGCGAGCCCCGTCCGCACGCCAAGGTCCACCGCGAGAAGCGTCTGCATCACCCCGCGGCGGGCAAGGACCCTGCCCGATCGATCCACACGGGCATCATCTCCCCACGATTTCGATGCGTCCGCGGCGTGGCTGATTTCCGACGGGACGCCGACACCGCGTCCGCGTCGGTCCGGGGTTGATCATCCCGACCAGACCCCGCCCTCGCACGAACGAAATCCTTGCGTCGGGACACCCCGCGCCTCACCCTTGCTCACTCTCGCCAACCCGAATCCCGCCGCCGTTCATCATCCCCAACGAACGTCGCTCGTCGTCGGCACATCCACGGCGGATTGGGTGATCCCGCAGCTTTCCCATCCACGTTCAGAATCTCACGGACACATGACTACGATTCGCATCACCGGCACCGTGCAGTCGGGCAGCGGCGAAGACGCCCAGCCGCTCAGCCTGCCGGTGGCCGTGTATGAAGCGACGCAGGACCTGCCGATCACACGCGGCAGCGCGGTGGCGGACGAATTCGGTAATTTCTCGATCGAGATCAAGGCGCCGGCCAGCGGCAACATCATCTACGCGGCCGCCTTCTCGCCGCGCGGCATCGCGCTTTACACGGTGATCGGGCCGCAGGTGCAGGGCGCGATCGTCATCAACGAGCTGACGACGGTGGCGGCCGCGTTCGCGATGGCGCAGTTCGCCCTGTATGCGATCATCAAGGGAGACGCGCTCGCGCTGCGCATCGCGGCGGGGATGTGCCACAACCTGGTTTCGCCGCTCACCGGCGCGGCGTCCGATGTGATGCTCGCCTCGCCCAACCGCTACGAGACGAACTCGCTGCAGTCGCTCGGGTCGCTGGGGAACGTGGTGGCGGCGTGCGTGCGCGGGGTCCCCGGCGCCCTCGAGAAGCTGAAGGCATCCACGCCGCTCGCCAACGGAGACCTCCCGGAGGACACCTTCCAGGCGATGGTCAGCATCGCGCTGAACCCGGCGCGGAACGTGGGCGACATCTACGACCAGACGCAGGCGTGCGACGCCTACACGCCCGCGCTGCCGGACCAGTCCCCGCCGCCGCTCGACGCCTGGACGTTGTGCGTGAAGGTGAACGACTCGGGCGACATCCACCGCATGTTCGGCGGGCCGGCCAACATCGCGTTCGACAAGGCGGGGTACGCCTGGGTGGCCAACAACGTGATCCAGGGCACGCCCAACTCGGCGAAGTGGATCATGGTGCTGCAGCCCGACGGCAAGCCGGCCGACGGGCGGGACGGGACGCCGGTGTCGCCCATCTCCGGGGGCGGCATCCTGGGCGTGGGCTTCGGCGTGGCGATCGCGCCGCCGGACGGGGA
>DASQLJ010000144.1:0-3089 GCA_035630095.1 Longimicrobium sp. | reverse complement strand
GAGAGGCGTGCACGTAGGGGATGTGGAACTCCTCCAGGTAGTTGTCCACGTACAGCGCCCAGTTCGCCCCGATCAGGTAGTCGCGGCTGGTGGCGGGGTCGAAGACGAGCTCGTGCAGCGGCAGGAAGCCGACGCGCGCCTGCATCGGCCCCATCCACTCCGCGAAGGTGCACGCGGGGTCGATGGCGGTGAACGAGAGCGGCCCAAACCGCTCCAGCGGCAGCCGCGGCAGGTCGTCGCGCTGGGATGGGAAGTTCTCCACCCCGTCGAACTCGGGCATGAACGTCATCCTCCCGTCCAGCCCGAAGCGCCGCCCGTGGTAGCGGCAACGCAGCCCCCGCGCGTGCGACTCGCCCTCGCACACCACGGTGCCGCGGTGCGTGCAGACGTTGGAGAGGCAGCGCACGGTGCCCTCGTCGTCGCTGGTCAGCACCAGCGGCTCGTCGAGGCACCCTTCCAGCAGCGTGAACGGCAGCAGGTGCCCGGGCGCCTTCACGCGCTCGGCGCCGCGGATCATCTGCCAGCTCCGCGCGAACACCCGCTCCTTCTGCAGCGCGAACCACGCGGGGTCGCGGTAGACCTCCGCCGGCAGCGTCTCCGCGCGGGCGATGTTCGGGTCGATGGTGAAGGGCTGCAGCGGCATGGGGATACGGCAGGAGATGGGGGACCAGGGGACAGCCGGCCGGGCACCGTCGCCGAATGTAGACTTCCGGGCCGCGCGAGCAAGGCGGCTCTCGGGGGATACCGACGCGGCGACCCGCCGTGCGGGTGAGGGCGCACCGTTCTTGCAGCACGAAGCGGCCTGAACGAACCCTCTACACATCACCGCAGCCGACGCCGGACGATACCGCGAATGCGCCAGACCAGAGCCGTGCCGATCCTCCTCGCCTGCGCCGTGACGGCGGCGTGCGCGCAGCAACCCCGCGGCTCCGTCGAGACCGCGCCGAACGACGCCGTGCCTGCCGGGTCCGGACAGGCCGTGAGCCAATCCACCCAGTGCACGCCGCTGGAGACCCGCGACGCAAACGGCGCCGGCCAGCAACCCGCCTTCGCCGGGCAGACGCGCACCTGCGGCGTGCGCTCGAACGTCGCGCTCGACGTACAGGTGGTGGCGCGCGGGATCGCGAAGCCGTGGGCGGTGGAGCCGCTGCCGGACGGCCGCTTCCTGGTGAGCGAGAAAGGTGGCAACCTGCGCATCGTGAGCGCCACCGGGCAGGTCGGCGCGCCGATCGCCGGGGTGCCGCAGGTGGACGCGCGCGGGCAGGGCGGCCTCCTCGACGTGGCGCTCAGCCCGCGCTTCGCCACCGACCGCACGGTGTTCTGGAGCTACAGCGAGCCGCGCGAAGGCGGCAACGGCACCAGCGTGGCCCGCGGCGCGCTCTCGGCGGACGGCGCGCGGCTGGAGCAGGTGCGGGTGATCCTGCGCACGCGGCCCACGTACAACAACAACATGCACTTCGGCTCGCGGCTGGCGTTCGGGCCCGACGGGATGCTGTACGTGACGATGGGCGAGCGCTCGGCCACCGAGACGCGCCCGCAGGCGCAGGAGCGGGGCAGCCACCTGGGCAAGACGCTGCGCATCGCGCCGGACGGCACGGTGCCGCGCGACAACCCGCTGGCGGGGCAGGCTGGCGCGCTGCCGGAGATCTGGTCGCTGGGCCACCGCAACATCCAGGCGGCCGCGTTCGACCCGCAGGGCAACTTCTGGGTGATCGAGCACGGCACGCGCGGCGGCGACGAGCTGAACCGGGTGCAGAAGGGGCGCAACTACGGCTGGCCCGTGCAGGCGTACGGCATCGAGTACCGCGGCGGCGCCATCACCTCGGCGCTCGGCCAGGCGCAGACGCAGCGCGCGGGGATGGAGCAGCCCGTCTACTTCTGGGACCCGGTGATCGCCCCGTCGGGCGCGCAGTTCTACACGGGCAACCTGTTCCCGGCGTGGCGCGGCAGCCTGTTCGTCGGCGGGCTGGCCAGCACGCGCCTGGTGCGGCTGGTGATTGGCAACGGCCGCGTCACGGGCGAGGAGCACCTCCTCGCCGACCGCGGCAAGCGCATCCGCGACGTCCGCCAGGGCCCCGACGGCGCGCTCTACCTCGTCACCGACGAGGAAAACGGCGAGCTCTGGCGCCTCGCCCCGCGCCGCTGAGGAACGGAGAGGACAGGGGACAGGGAACAGCCAGCACCCTGCCACGCTGAAATCGCGGACAGCGCCGTCGACCGCTGGGCACACGAAGCAGTTGTCCCTCCCCCGTGCAGTTACGGGGGAGGGACAGGCGAGGAACGAGCCAGGGAGGGGGCCCGCGGCGCCCGCCTCCGCGCCGACCCCAACCCCCTTCCCCTTGACTTCCACCCTATCCGCAACTAATCTAGTTACAGTTGATTTACCCGAAGCAGCCGAACGAGAAGAGATGATCAGCAGCAGGGTGGCCGTCGCGGTGCACGTGCTCGCGTACATGGCGTGGAAGCGTTCCGAGGCGCAGACCTCCGAGCGCATCGCGTCGAGCGTGAACACCAATCCCGTGGTGGTGCGGCGCATCGTGGGCGCGCTGCGCAACGCGGGGATGGTGAGCGTGCAGGCCGGCGTGGGCGGCGGCGCCACGCTCGCCCGCGAGCCGGGCGACATCACCCTGCTGGACGTGTACCGCGCGGTGGAGGACGGCGACGAGCTCTTCTCGCTGCACCCGTCCGAGCCGTCGCGGAGCTGCAACGTGGGCGGCCACATCCGCGACGTGCTGCGCCCCATCTTCTGCCAGGCGCACCGGGCGATGGAGAGCGTGCTGGGCGAGGTGACCATCGCCCAGGTGGGGCAGCAGGTGATGGCGCGCGGCAACCTGAACGGCTGCTGCGGCGACGCCCCCGCGGTCGCGGCCGAGCTGGTCGGCCAGCGCATGCGAGCGTAGAACGGGACAGCGGCGGACGGCTTTTTCTCCATCTATCTGTAACACAAGCAGTTGCAGTGCATCGGACGGGGAGTGCGGAGTCGGAGACGGCGTGTCGAGAGCGGGTGGGGGAACGGGGTGACGAAGGAGGGTGAGATGCGCGTGTTACGTGTGGGATCGGCGGTGGCGCTCGCGCTGGTGGCGGCGCTC
>DASQLJ010000143.1:0-4206 GCA_035630095.1 Longimicrobium sp. | reverse complement strand
CCCTCCCTGGCTCGTTCCTCGCCTGTCCCTCCCCCGTAACCGCACGGGGGAGGGACGGGGGGCGCTTCGCGCCGGCTTTGTCGGCGCGGGGACATGCCCTCGCGCCTTGCTGTTGGTAAGGCGCGGAACTTCGCGCGCAGCCTCGCGCTGTTTGCGAGGCTTCCCATTGTTCCAGCTGCGGATTCATCCGCCTTTCGCCGCAACCGTCTCCGCCTCGTTCACCGCAGGTCGCCCATCGCCACGCCCTGCATGTCGGCGAAGTCCTGGTTTTCGCCGCCCATGGCCCAGCAGAAGGCGTAGGCGCGGGTGCCGCAGCCGGAGTGGATCGACCAGCCGGGGGAGAGCGCCACCTGGCCGTCGCGCATCACCAGGTGCCGGGTCTCGCCGGGCTCGCCCATCATGTGGAAGACGGCGGCATCCTCCGGGACGGCGAAGTAGAGGTAGACCTCGGTACGGCGGGCGTGGGTGTGCGCGGGCATGGTGTTCCACACGCTCCCCTCCATCAGCGTGGTCACGCCCATCACCAGCTGCGCCGTCTGGACGCCGCCGGGGTGGAAGTACTTGCGCAGCACGCGGCGGTTGGCCTGCTCGGCGGTGCCCAGCTCGGTCGCGTCGGCGTCGGCGTGGGCGACGTGGGTGGTGGGGTGCGACGCGTGCGCGGGATAGCTGACCAGGTAGAAGCGCGCGGGGTCGGCCGGGTCCACGCTCTCGAAGTCGGGATCGCCGCTCCCCCGGCCGATGTACAGCCCGTCGCGGTGCCCCAGCGCGAACCGCTCGCCGCCGATGCTCACCGCCCCCGCCCCGCCGATGTTCAGCACGCCGATCTCGCGCCGCTCGGTGAACGAGTCTGCGGCCATCTCGGACGGCGCCTCCAGCCGCAGCGGCGCGCCCAGCGGCACCGCGCCGCCCACCACCACGCGGTCGAGGTCCACGAAGCGCGTCACCACGCTCCCCGCCACGAACAGCCCGTCGAGCAGGAACGCGCCGCGGAGGGCGTCGGTGCCGAGCCCGCGCGTTTCGGCGGGGCCGGGAAGGTAGTGCATCATCGGTCGGGTCCTTCCGTCGAAAGAAATCGGTCCGTCGAAAAACCAACTGGCCGGGTCGAACGATTCGGTGCGTTTCGCGGGCGCCGCGGGGGCCCTCTCCCTGGCTCGTTCCTCGCCTGTCCCTCCCCCGTAACTGCACGGGGGAGGGACGGGGGGCGCTTCGCGCCGGCTCTGTCGGCGCGGGGGCATGGTCTCGCGCCTTACTTTGGGTAAGGTGCGGAACTTCGCGCGCAGCCTCGCGGCTGTTTGCGAGGCTTCCCATTGTTCTAGCTGCGGCTTCAGCCGCCCGTCGCGATCCCCGAGGCTTCGCACGGGAGGTTCACCGCGCCATCCATCCCCCGTCCACCACCAGCACGTGGCCGTTCACGTAGTCGCTCGCCGGCGAGGCGAGGAAGACGACGGCGCCGGCGAGGTCGGCGGGGTCGCCCCAGCGGCCGGCGGGGATGCGCGCGGAGATCTCGGCCGAGCGGCCGGGGTCGTCCTGCAGGCGCTGGGTGTTGTCGGTGCGGAAGTAGCCGGGGGCCACGGCGTTCACCTGCAGCCCGTGGCGCGCCCACTCGTTCGCGAACGCCTTCGTCAGCCCCGCCACCGCGTGCTTGCTGGCCGTGTACGCGGGCACCGTGATCCCCCCGCTGAACGAGAGCAGCGAGGCGATGTTGATGATCTTCCCCGCGCCGCGCGCGATCATCCCCCGCCCCACCTGCTGGCAGAGGATGAAGACGGCGTCGAGGTTCGGGCGCAGCACCGCGTCCCAGTCGTCCATCGGGAAGTCGGCCGCGGGGTGGCGGCGGATGGTGCCGCCGTTGTTCACCAGGATGTCAATGCGCCCCGCCTCGCGCTCCGCCTCCTCCGCCATCGCCACGACGGCGGCGCGGTCCGCCAGGTCGGCCTCCACCTGCCACGCGCGGCGGCCCAGCGCGCGGATCTCCGCGGCGGTTTCGTCCGTCCCCGCGCGGCGCGTGCTGGCGCACACCACGTCCGCCCCCGCCGCGGCCAGGCCGACGGCGATCGCGCGTCCCAGGCCGCGGCTGGCGCCGGTGACCAGCGCGGTCTTCCCTTCGAGCGAGAACGGGCTGCTCATCGCGGCTCCCGGGGGAGGAAGTCGTCACGGGCGGGCGCGAACACGTCCACCAGCACGCCGGCCTCCATCGCCACCACGCCGTGCTCCACGTCCGGTGGGATGAAGAAGGCGTCGCCGGCGCCCAGCTCGCGCGCCTCGTCCGCGATCTCCACGCGGAAGCGGCCGGTCTCGACCAGCGTGGCCTGGCGATGGGGATGGTGGTGCAGCGCGCCGACCGCGCCGGCCTCGAAGCGCACGCGCACCATCATCAGCGCCGCGTCGTAGCCGAGCACCTGGCGCGAGACGCCGCCGCCCAGGTCGTCCCAGCCGCGGTCGGAGCCGTCGATGAACACCGGCGAGCCGATGGTGCGCACCGGCGTCATCGCCCCAGCTCCAGCGCGGCCAGGATGAAGGGGCCCACGCCCTTGTAGTCGTCCGTGACCACCGGCTCGCTCACGTAGTAGGCGAAGCTGCCGTCGCGGTACGAGCCGTCGCTGCGGCGATTGCCGCCCAAGCCACTGACCTGGACGATGTTGACCAGCGACGCCGTGCCGTCCGCGTTCTCGCGCACCAGGTTGCTCAGCAGCCCGCCGAAGCCGCGCTCCGCGACCTGCCGGTAGCGCGGCTCGAGGTAGCCCAGGCGCGCGCCCTTGGCCAGCGCGTAGGCGAACATGCTTGAGGCGCTGGCCTCCAGGAAGTTTCCCTCGCGGTTCGGCTGGTCGAGCACGTCCCACCAGAGGCCGGTGACCGGGTCCTGCACGCGCGCGACCCCCTCGGCCGCGTCGCGGAGCGTCTGGATGATGGCGGCGCGCTGCGGGTGCGTGGCGGGGAAGTGGTCGAGCGTCTCCACCACGCCCACCATGTACCACCCCATCGCCCGCGCCCAGAAGTGCGGCGACAGGCCGGTGGCGCTGTCGGCCCAGGGCTGGGCGCGCGCCTCGTCCCAGGCGTGGTACATCAGCGAGGTGCGCGGGTCGCGGGTGTGGCGGGAGACGAGCAGGAACTGCTTCGCGATGTCGTCGTAGGCGGCGGGCTCGTTGAAGCGCTTCGCGTACTCGGCGTAGAACGGCTGGCCCATGAACAGCCCGTCCAGCCACATCTGCCGCGGGTAGATCTTCTTGTGCCAGAAGCCCCCCTCGCTGGTGCGCGGCTGCCTGCGGATCTGCTCGCGCAGCATGTCGGCCGCGTACTTGTAGCGCCCGTCGTCGGAGCCGCGCGCGAGCTCCTGCTGGTGCATGCGGAAGAGGAGGCGCCCCTGCGAGACCTCGTCGATGTTGTAGTCGTCGAGGGCGTAGCCCAGGATGTCGCCCTCGGCGGTGATCCAGCGCGCCATGTTGGTGTCCACGTAGCGCATCATCGCCGCGTCGCGCCGGGCCAGGCCCACGCGCTCGATGGCGTGCAGCACCACCCCCTGCGTGTAGTCCCACCGCCGGTGCGTCTGCGGATTGCGGCGCATCACGCTGCGGGCGAAGCGCACCGACCACGGCAGGCCGTCGCTCGAGGGGCGCAGGCGCGGCGCGGCGTGCGGGATCGGCAGCGGCGCGTCGTTCGGCTGCCTCGATCCCTCGCCCAGCCCCGTGCCTGCGGGGAGATGGCGCACCTGCGCGCCGGCGGACGTGGTGATGCACGGCGCGGCGAGCGACAGGGCAACGCCAAGCGTCAGTGCGAGGGCGAACGGTCGTGCGAGCGGCCGGCGCCGCGCCCTCTCCGGCCGGCCCAGGCCGTCCACCTCTCCCGTTCCGGGAGAGGTTGTGGGGGCGGGCACCCGGTCGCGCCACAGCCTGAGCGCGAACGCAACCCCGCAGGCCGCGCGGATCCCCACACCCTCTCCCGCGAAGCGGGGGAGGGCGAGCGCTCTCAGGCGCGGGGAGGGGGCCCGCGGGGCCGAGAACGTACCACGATGCCTGATTTGAAACGATCCGCGGATCATCCGGACGATGCTCATGGACGGGACTGGACGGGGGCGGAGGATGAAGCCGGCTCGCGGGTGCGCACGTCGCTGGGCAGGCGGTCGGCGTCGGTCTTGAACGCGGCGGCGTGCGAGGTGGCGGTGGCCGGTTGGCCGTTGATGAACGACCCGGCGAAGCGCAGGCCGCGCAC
>DASQLJ010000142.1:0-9731 GCA_035630095.1 Longimicrobium sp. | reverse complement strand
CACCGCCCTCCCGATCCCCATCGACTGCTGCCCTTCCCACAAAGCCCGCGCCCCGCCCGAATGCCCATCAACCGATGGCGATGAGATGGCGATGACCGATTGCGCTCCCGACCGCCCGCACCCATCTACCTCGCCTGTGGGCTCTCCGTGCGCTGCTCCACCGCCGCGCGCTCGGCCAGCGCGGCGGGGAGGATCTCCCAGTTCTTCCGGAAGACGGCGTCGGGGGAGATGCGGCCGCGGCGCTCGATGTCGGCGATCAGCAGGTCGCGGATCGACTCGCCGCGGTCGTAGACGACGGGGGCGCCGATCAGCATCGAGAAGCCGCCGCTGCCGCTCGCGCGGTAGTTGTTCAGCGCGATGGTGAAGCTGTCGGCGGCCGCCACGGCGCGCCCGTTCCGCGCCAGCCGCACCACGCGCTGGCCGACGGGCTTCGTCAGGTCCAGCGCGTAATCCACCCCGCTCACCACGTCGAAGTTGTAGCCGGGCACGGTGGTGCTGGTCACGCGCGCGCACTGCTGGGCGGGGCAGGGGAGGTAGTACTCCGCGCTCTTCTCCAGGTACGCGCGGAGCTGCGCGCCCGAGATGCGCACCGCCTTCAGCGTGTTGTCGTAGATGTACAGCCCGGCCACGTCGGCCACGGTGATCGGCCCGTGCGGGATGCGGGAGCTGAGCGAGAAGGCGGCGGTGCTCGACAGGTCGGCGCCGGTCGCGCGAAGCTGCACGTCGTTGATCAGGTCGGTGATCGGCGTGTCGCGCGTTCGCGACAGCGCCGACGTCCATTCCTCCGACGATACGCCGACCTGGCGGCCCACGTACTGGCGCGTGCGCTCGTGCGCCTCGGCGAGCGCGGCCCGCAGGCGGGCGTCGGCGCGGCCCTCCAGCGGGCGCAGGATCTGGCCGCGCTTCGCCAGCACCCGCCACCCGCCGGCGCCGTGCTGCAGCACGAGGGTGGAGACGGCCAGCGACGCGCCCCAGTTCTTGGCCTGCGTCAGCAGGACGCCGTCGATCGTCGTGTCGGCCAGCTCGCGGTGCGAGTGGCCCATGAAGATCGCGTCGATCCCGGGGACCTCTCGCGCCATCGCCACCGCCGCGTTCTCGGCGGGGACGCCGGTGGCCGCTGTGTCGTAGCTCGACCCCTCGAGCCCGCTGTGCGCGGCGACGATCACCAGCTCCGCGCCCTCCGCCTTCATCCGCGCCACCACCGGCCGCACGCTGGCCACGATGTCGCGGAAGTCCAGCTTCCCGCGCACGTTGTCACGATCCCAGATCGCCACGCCCGGCGGCGTGACGGAGGTGATGCCGATCTTCAGCGGCCGCCCGGCCACCGTGCGCTCCACGACGGTGTAGGGCCGGTACGCGTGATCCTGCGTCCCGGCGCGGAAGGTGTTCGCCGAGAGCCAGGGAAAGCGCGACTGCCGCACCGCCGCGTCCAGGTGCGGGATGCCGTAGTTGAACTCGTGGTTGCCGATCGCCGCCGCGTCGTAGCCCACCAGGTTCATCGCGTCGACGAGAGGATGCGTCTCGCCCGGCCGCAGGCGCGAGTAGACGAAGTCGAGCGGGTTCCCCTGCAGCAGGTCGCCCGATTCCACCAGCACGGTGCGCCCGGGGTTCGCCGCGCGCACGCTGTCGATCATCGGGACGAGCGACGCCAGCCCGTTGTTGGTGGTCTTCCCCGTGTAGTAGTCGTACGGCAGCAGCCACCCGTGCAGGTCCGTCGTCCCCATCACCACCAGCGTCCCCGTGTCCGCTGACGCGGCGGCAGGCGCTGCTGCGGTCGGCATCTGAGCGGGCGGCGTCTGCGCGGTCGGCGCGCACGCCGCCGCGAGCACTGTAAGCGCGAGTCCCGCGCAAATGTTCGTTGTCATCATCCAGAGTCCGGTTGTTTGAGACGGGCCTGCCTACCCGCACGATCCGCGCTTGCTCCCGCGGAGGCGCCGGCTCAGCCCCACGCCAGCCGCCGCAACAGCCTCGCGCGGTTTGCGAGGCTTCCCATTGTTATAGCTGCGGCTTCAGCCGCCTTTTGCCGGGGGTGAGGATCCCGCCCGCTGGACGACGATCCCGCCGAAGCGGCTGGATGCCCAACTCCCCTCACCCACCCCTAACCCCCGCGCCTTTGCGCCCGGCCCCGCCGCGCCCTTAGCTTTGGCCGCCGGACCGGGGCTTGCACCGGGCCCCGCCTGAACCCCAGCGCACCGACCGAGATGATCCCGCAAACGTGGCGCCGCCTGGCCCTGCTCACCGTGCCGCTCGTGCTGGCCGCGGCGCCCGCGCGCGCGCAGGTCACCGACACGCTGCGCCTGGGCGAGCGCCAGCGCCAGCCGATGGTGCCCGACACCGCCCGGGCGCGCCGGCCGGCGGTCACCGACAGCTCGCAGCAGCGCTACCGCATCTCGCCGCGCAGCGCGTTCCTGCGCTCGCTGGTGCTGCCGGGGTGGGGGCAGTCGTCCATCGGCGCGTCGGGGCGCGGGGCGGTGTACTTCGCGCTGGAGTCGGGGAGCCTGTGGATGCTGTACAAGGCCGACCAGAAGCTGGACGAGGCGAAGCGGCTGGAGCAGTCGCGCCGCGACGAGGGGCTGCTGCAGCCCGGCCAGCCCCTGCCGCTGGTGCGCGCCCGCCGCAACGAGCGCGAGGACTGGATCACCCTCTCCGTCTTCTGGTTCTTCTTCTCGGGCGCCGACGCCTTCGTCTCGGCGTACCTGCGCGACTTCGACTCGCACGTGGACGTGGGGGCCGCGCCCACCGGCGGGGTGCAGTTCGGCGCCGTCGTCCCGCTCGGCAACTGATGGGCACGCCGGCGCCGGTGGGAATCTTCGACAGCGGGATCGGGGGCCTGAGCGTGGCCCGCGAGATCCGCCGCGCGCTCCCCGCCGAGCACCTGCTGTACCTGGCCGACAGCGCCTTCGTCCCCTACGGCGACCGTACGACCGACGAGGTGCGGGCGCGCACGCTGGCCGCCGGGCGGCATCTCGAAGCGCTCGGCGCCAAGCTCCTGGTGGTGGCGTGCAACACCGCCTCGGGCGCGGCGCTGGAACTGCTGCGCGATCGGCTGTCCATCCCCGTGGTGGGGCTGGAGCCGGCGGTGAAGCCCGCGGTGGCCGCGTCGCGCAACGGGCGGGTGGGGGTGATGGCCACCGCCGGCACGCTGGGCTCCGAGCGCTACGCCCGCCTGGTGCAGGCGTACGGCAACGGCGCGCGGGTGATCGCCCAGCCCTGCGTGGGCCTGGCCGACGCCATCGAGGACGGGCACCTGGACGACGAGGTGCTGCACGCGCTGCTCCCCGGCTACATCGAGCCGCTGAAGGACGCGGAGGTGGACACGGTGGTGCTGGGGTGCACGCACTACTCCTTCGTCGCCGACCGGATCTCCGAGGCGCTGGGCCGCCACGTGCTCGTCCTGGAGAGCGGCCCCGCCATCGCCCGGCAGACGGCGCGCGTGCTCGGCGAGCGCGGCGCGCTGGAGGCGGACGGCGCCGGATCGCTGCGCATCCTCACCACCGGTGACCCGGCCGAGGTGGGCGCGGTCGCCGCCCGCATCTGGGGCGAGCCGCTCCCCGTAGACCCGGTTACGCTCCTTCCCGAGACCATCGCGGCCGCCGCGGACCTCTCCGCCACATCCTGATCCAACAAGAAGCTTGACGGCTTGGACGGCGCGTCGTATCCTTTGGCGACGCGGCGTTCATTTCGTTCACTTGCATCCACTTTGATGGCGATGCGCATCCGTATCCACGTCTTCCAGCCCGGCGGAGCAGGCGGCGGGGGCCGCTGACGCATCCCGTCGGTCAGATGATGGTTCCCGAAGCGCGCGTATCGCTACGTGTGTTTCACGCCCTCGCGTCCATCAACCCTCCACGCGATGTCCACCCATCTCCCCGCCGCGTCCGGGTCGGACGCCATCACCACGCCGCACCGCTACCGCGAGCTGCGCCCGGGCGTGGAGGGGTTCCGCCTGGTCTCGGCCACGCTCACGGTCACGCTGCTCCCCGACCCGCGCCGCGCGCGCTACGAGTACGAGTGCCACCTGGAGACGCTGGGGCCGGTGCTGGCGCGCTACTGGTGCTACCACCTCCCCGCCGGCGGCGCCGAGGTCTCGGACCTGCGCGCCTGGGACGCACGAGGCAGGCTCTCCGCGCGCCTCGACTCCGACGACGGGCCGGGCGCGCGGGTGGAGGTGCGGCTGCGGCAGCCGGTGAAGCCGGGGGAGCGCTACACCTTCTCGTACGGCTACGAGTCGGCGATCGGCACGGTGGTGGCCAGGGACGGGGCGGCGCGCACGGTCACCTACAGCGACTGGGTGATCTTCAACCTCCCCTGCACGCTGCTGCACGTGCACGTGGAGCTTCCGCGCGGCGCCCGCGTGCTCGCCGTGGTCCCCGCCGCGCACGAGCACGACGAGGCGCGCATCACCTACCGCGTGCGCGAGCTGCGGCCGCTGGAGACGGTGAGCTTCGTGGTGGCCTACCGCGTGTTCACGCAGCGCCCCGGCTACCGCCGCCTCGCCCGCGCCTTCGCCGCCGCGCTGTCTCGCGAGCCGGAGGGGTTCACGGAAGTGCCGCGGGATTGGTAGATGGGGATCTCCGCAGATCCCTGGTAGATGGGGATCTTCGCACGTCCAGGAGATGCAGGCGGGGCGGGCGCAGCGGCCCTCTCCCTGGCGCCTGACGGCGCCTGTCCCTCCCCCAAAACAACCTGGGGGAGGGACGGGGACTCGCTTCGCTCGTGGCTACTTCGGTGTGGCGGATACGGTGGTGCGGGAGGCGGACTCGATCGCGGACATCGACCCGGGGAGATTACCCGCCGGAGATCAACCCGCCGGCGATCAATCCGCCGACAGCGTCCGGCCGCCCGTCCGCACCCGGCCACACGCGCGGTTCGGGCGGGCCGCCGCCGGGGTGCAGGACGACGTAGTTGTACTCGCGCAGCCAGTCGCCCGAGTTGACGTAGAAGCGGCCGGGCTCCACCTCGGCGCAGCTCGCGACGTGCGCGTGGCCGGCGAGCACCAGGTCCAGGGCGGGGTCGGCGTGGAGCTGCTCCTCGGCCCAGTGCTGGATGAAGGCCGCGCGGCCTCGTGCAGCCGCCGCGTCGCTGCCGGCGGCCTTGTGCTCGGTGGACGAGGCCAGGTTCGCGATGCGCCGCCCCAGGTCCGGGTGCAGCACGCGGAAGGCGCCGACGGAGAGCGGGTGGCGGATCACCGTCTTCAGCGCGCGGTACTTGAAGTCGCCCTTCCCCAAGCCGTCACCGTGCGCGACGAGGGTGCGGCGGCCCGCCAGCATCATCTCCACCGGCCCGTTCAGCAGCTCCACGCCCACCTCGTCGCGCAGGAAGCTGCCGCCCCACGCGTCGTGATTGCCGCCCACGAACCACACCTTCACCCCCGCGTCCACCACGTCGGCCAGCGCGGCCGCGACGCGGAAGTGCTCGCGCAGGATCACGTGGCGGTACTCGAACCAGAAGTCGAACAGGTCGCCGTTGATCAGCAGCGCCGAGGCGTGCTCGGCCACGTGGCGCAGGAACCCGCGGAAGGCGCGCTCCGTCTCGCGCGGAACGGCGCCCAGGTGCGTGTCGGAAACGACGTAGACGGGCTTTTCGCTCATGGGGCGGCAAAGCTAGGCCCCACCCCCACCCCCCACAAGCGCGCCCGCGCCGCCGCGCCATCCGCCGACGAGCGTCCCCACGTTCCCGCACCGATGCCGCCCGAACAGCCTCGCGCAGTTTGCGAGGCTTCCCATTGTCCTAGCCTGCGGCTTCAGCCGCCCTTCCCCCCACCTTCCCCCCACCTTCCTCCCACCGTCACCTGCCGGGAGCTTCGCAGCACCACTCGGCCCTGTCCGCCTTTGACACGCCGCCGTCCGTGCGGGTAGAATCCCGGCTCACGCGTCCGTCCCACCTGCTGCGTTCGCGAAGATGACGTCCGCTCCGTCGTGCACCGTCGAGTTCCGCGCGCGGTACGCGGAGACGGACCAGATGGGGATCGTGTACCACGCCAACTACCTGCCGTGGTGCGAGATCGGGCGCACGGAGCTGATCCGCCGCCTGTGGCGCCCGTACGCGCAGCTCGAGGCGGAGGGGGTGATGCTGGCGGTGACCGAGGTATCGCTGCGCTACCATTCCCCCGCGCGGTACGACGACCTGGTGCGCGTGGTCACCACGCTGGCGCAGGTGCGCTCGCGCGGCGTGGCGTTCGAGTACCAGATCCACCGGGTCGAAGCGGAAGGCACCACGCGCCTGGTGAGCGCGCGCACCGACCTCGTCGCCATCGACCGCGCGGGCGCCCCGGTGCGCCTCCCGCCGCACGTGATCGACGCGTTTCGCCACGGCAAGCCCACGGAGCAGAGCGATGACAGCAGGGGATAGGGCACAGGGGACAGGGGAGAGCCGGCGGATCCGCGCAGCGACGCAGTTCCCCCCTTTCTCCCGCGAAGCGGGGGAGAGGGGCCGGGGGAGAGGGGGGCGTCCGGCGCTCGGACTACAATTCGCCGCCGCGCTCGTCGCCGCCCTGCTGACGCTCGCCGCGCCCGCCGCCGCCCAGCACCGCCCGCTCGCCGGGCGCAACCTGTCCATCGCCGCGCAGCTCCTGCGGCTGGAGGACCGCCGCGAGTACGACCACGACGCCCTCGCATCCGCCGCGGCCAACCAGAGCCCGGAGGTCCGCCGCCGCGCCGTGCTGGCGATCGGCCGCATCGGCGACCAGCGGGGGACACAGACCGTCGTCGGCCGGCTGGCCGACACCGACACGGCCGTGGTCGCCTCCGCCGCCTTCGCGCTGGGGCTGCTGCGCGACACCAGCGCCGTCCCCGCGCTGGTGGAGCAGCTTCGCGGCGCGAACGTCGTCGCCCGACGCCCGACCGTGGCCGGCGAGGCGGCGCTGGCGCTGGCGAAGATGCCGACGCAGCGCGGCAAGCAGGCGGTGGAAGACCTGCTCGCCCACGCCCCGGCGAGCGGGCCCGGGGTGCGGCGCGCGGTGGGCGAGGCGCTGCTCGCCTACTGGCGCTTCCCGCGGCCGTTCAACGCGAACGTCGCCACCCGCTGGCTCGGCTCCGCCGATCCCGAGATCCGCTGGCGCGCCGCGTACGCGCTCGCCCGCCGCCCCAGCCCGCAGGGCACCGCCGCGCTCGACCGGCTCACGGACGACACCGACCCGCTGGTGCGCTCCTTCGCCATCCGCGCGCTCACCGCGCCGCTGGCCGACTCCGCCGGCATCTTGCGGGCGCAGGCGCTGGTGGGGGTGATCAAGGCCGTGGGCGACGTGCGGAACGAGGTGAGCGTCAGCGCCATCCGCACGCTGGGGACGTACGACGCGCCTGAGTCGATCAGCCTGCTGGTGGGCATGCTCGCCAACGCCGACCCGCACCTGGCCATCACCGCCGCCGAGTCGCTCGGCCGGCTGGGGGCGAAGGCGCCGGCCGCCGCGGGGCGGCTGCGGCAGACCGCGCTCGACGCCACGCGCCCGATCGCGCTGCGCACCGCCGCCCTCGCCGCGCTGGCCGAGGTGGACGCCGCCTCCGCCGCCACCGCGGCCGACGTGCTGATGGGCGAGACGAACTGGCGCTCGCGCGCGGCGGCCGCCCGCGTCTACGCCCGCGCCGCGAGCGCGGCGATCTACACCCGCTCTCCCCTGGGCGCGCGGCTGGACCGGGCCATCGCCGACCCCGACGGCCGCGTCTCCACCGCCGCCGTCGAGGCCGCCGTGGGCGCCGCGGGCGACAGCGTGGCGCGCATCCGCCCGCTCCTGCTGCGCGCGCTGGAGCTGCCCGACTTCTACGCCCGCGTCAACGCCATCACCGGCCTGGGCCAGGCGGGGGATCCCGCGGACGCGCCCGCGCTGTACGACGCCTACGCCCGCGCCCAGCGCGACTCGATGAACGACGCCGCGGTGGCCGCCGTGGACGCGCTGGGGCTGCTGGGGAAGAAGGACACCAAGGTGGCGCGCGGCTTCTTCGCGCGCTTCGGCCGCTCGGGCGACTACCTGGTGCGGCAGCGCGTGGCCACCGCCTTCGGCGAGGACGTCCCCGCCGGCTGGGGCGCCGCCCTCCCCATCCTCACCGGCCGCACCACCGCCGACTACGTGGCCATGGTCCGCCGCAGCCAGGCGAACCCCCGTCCGCGCGTGCGCCTGGTCACCAGCCGCGGCCCGATCGTGCTGGCGCTGTTCGCCGACGACGCGCCGCTCACCGTGGACAACTTCCTCGCGCTGGCGCGGCGGGGGTACTTCAACGGGCAGGAGTGGCCGCGGGTGGTGGCCAACTTCGTGATCCAGGGCGGCGACCCGCGCGGGGACACCAACGGCGGTCCGGGGTATGCCATCCGTGACGAGATCAACCGGCACCCGTACGTCGCCGGCACCCTGGGGATGGCGCTCTCGGGGCCCGACACGGGGGGGAGCCAGTGGTTCGTCACCCACTCGCCGCAGCCGCACCTGGACGGCACGTACACCGTCTTCGGGGGCACGGCGAGGGGGATGGACGTGGTGGGGAAGATCGTCCCCGCCGACCGGATCATCCGCGTGGAAGAGGTGCGTTGACGTGATCGACCCCAGATTCGCCCCCGCCGCCGCCGCGCTCGTCGCGGTGCTGACCGCCTGCGCGGCGGCCCGGGGCACCGCCGCCGCGCCGCCGGCGCCGGAGACCGCGCTCCCCGCGGCCGGCTCCGCGTCGGCCGCCAGCCCCGACTCGATCGCCGCGGCGCTGCGGCGCGCGACCACGCCGGCGTCGCCCACGCAGGCGCGCTTCGCGTGGAGCCTGGACGAGGCGGGCTCGCGCTTCAGCGGGAGCGGCGTGGCGCGCTACGCAGCCCCCGAGCGCTTCCGGCTGGACCTGTTCGGCCCGCGCGGCGAGACGTATCTCGCGGCCGCGCTGGTGGGCGAGACGGCCCGCATCCCGCCGCAGGTGGCGGAGCGCTTCAAGCTGCCGTCGCCCGCGCTGCTCTGGGCGGCCGTCGGCGTCGTCCGTCCCCCCTCCGCCGCGCGGTTGACGTCGGCCACGGACGAGGGCGGGCGCGTGACGCTGCGCTACGACCTGGGCGCCGACGGGACGCTGGAATACCGCGCGCAGGGAACCCACCTCGCCTCCGTGCGCCGTCTGCGCGGCGGCGGTGTACAGGAGACGGTGGACCTCGAGCGCGGGGCCGACGGCGCGCTCAAGGCCGCCCGCTACCGCGACGTTCCCGCGTTCCGAAACCTGAACCTCACGCTGCAATCCTCCGATGCCGCATCGTTTTCCGAAGACGTCTGGAGCCCGCCGGGCACGGGCCGCTAGCCTGCTGCTCGCCCTGGGGGTGATGCTGTCGGGGTGCATGTACAGCTTCACCGGCGGCGGGCTCCCGTCGAACATCCGCACCGTGTACGTGGACCTGTTCGACAACACCACGCCGTACGAGTTCCTGCGCAGCGACGTGCAGCGGCAGCTCCAGGACGAGCTGCCGCGCAGCCTGGGCGTGCGCCTGGCGTCGCAGCAAACCGCCGACGCCATCGTCCGCGGCAAGCTGACCAACTACGACGAACAGGTCACCAACATCGACCCCAACACCCCCGGCGGCCGCATCACCACCAACCAGACGCGCGTGCAGATCACGTTCGACGCGGAGATCTACGACGTGAAGAACGACCGCGTGCTCTGGCAGCAGGGCTCCATCAGCGCCATCGGCCTGTTCAGCCGCGAGGGGGGCGAGACGGTGGACGTGGGGCGCCGCAAGGCGCTCACCGACCTGGTGCAGAAGGTGGTGCAGGGGGCGCAGTC